>JBHEKO010000072.1:0-8252 GCA_041859475.1 Candidatus Hydrogenedentales bacterium | reverse complement strand
GCGACATGCGGTACCCAAGGCTCGGGAATTGCGCGCTTTCAGCGCTTAAGAAAAGTCAGCGCGGGCGCTCCTTGGCAATGCGGACCTGGCGCTGATTTTCGGCGTTGCGCAGAAGGTGTTTGTCCCCGCACCTTGGCAAAGTGGACCTGGCGCTGATTTTCGGCGCTGCGCAGAGGGTGTTTGTCCCCTCATGAGTGCGATTGCGAGTCACAGGTGATAAAGGTCGATTTTGCGGCGAAACACGCTATAATGAGAGTTCAACTTGGGCTAGAGGCAGTCAGGAGGATGCATCGTGAGCGACAATCGCCGCAGCTTTACACGCGTGCACACGCATCTGCGTGCAGACGTTTCCGCCGGGTCCGTTTCCTGCCCCGGTGAAATTGAAGACCTGAGTCTCAGCGGCGTATCGCTCCGTTGCGACGCCACGCTCGCGCCCGACACCCCCTGCCAAGTCACGCTTGTTTTGGCCGGAGCCGACCCTGCGTTGCGCATTGAGCTTTCGGGGAAGGTCCACCGGACAGACCAAGGCGTCATCGTCATCACCTTCGAAGAAACCGACTCCGAAAGCTATGCCCATTTGCGGTCGCTCATTCTGGCGAATGCGGAGAATACCGATTCAGTTGAAGATGAGTTCGACACCAGCCTTGGCCTCAAGCGCCGAGAAGCCGACTTTTAGAGACGCGCCGTGGCTATCATCGCCGGCTCTGCACGCATCGAAGCAATCACGGGCGACATCACCCAAGAGGCCGTGGACGCCATCGTCAATGCCGCCAACTCCACCCTGCTTGGCGGGGGCGGTGTCGATGGGGCGATTCACCGCGCGGGCGGCCCTGCCATTCTCGACGAATGCCGCACCCTCGGCGGATGTGCGACCGGTGACGCCAAGTTCACCGCAGGCGGAAGGCTCCCCGCCAAGTTTGTGATTCACACCGTCGGCCCCGTCTATCGTGACGGCAATCACGGCGAGCCCGCGCTCCTTGCAAGTTGCCACCGCCGGAGTCTGGAAATTGCCTTGGAGCGAGGTCTCAAATCCATCGCCTTCCCGGCTATCAGTTGCGGCGTCTACGGCTACCCCATCCCCGGCGCCGCCCGAATCGCCACGACTACCGTTCGAGAATTTCTCGCCTCACACGAAGGGTTCGAGCTCGTCCGGTTTGTTCTCTTCTCGCCGAATGTCCACAGCGTCTTTGCCAACGCGCTCGAAGAACGCTGACAAGTAGCGAGCGGAGAAGACGCCCTCGTCTGCCCGCGGTACTTCTTGGATTCTTCTCTTGACTCTCCCCCTACGGGAGGCATTATCTATAACTACGTCGTTCGAAGGAGATGGAATGCACACCATTGGGGAGTTCTCTCGAATCACCGGGCTTTCGGTAAAGGCGCTTCGGTTCTATCACGAGAAGGGCATTCTGGAGCCGTGTTCCGTCGATGAGGACTCCGGGTACCGCTACTACGACGCTCAGTCGGTCGAACGGGCGCGCATTGTGGCGCGGCTCCGCTCGCTCGACTTCACGGTGCAGGAAATCAGGGATTTGCTCGCCCAATGCGACGACGAATCCGGGGCTCTCGAATTCCTTCGGCGCCGCAAGGACACGCTCGAAGCCGATATCCGGCGCCGCCGCGGAATCGTCCGCGAATTGGAAGGAATCATCGCCAGCGAAGAGGAGGCCAGAAACATCATGCGCGAGAGTACGTTCGAAATTGAAGAGAAGTCCATCCCATCCATGCTGATGGCAGGCGTCCGAATGAAAGGCCGCTACTCCGACTGCGGCAAAGGGTTCGCCCTCATCGGACGCAAGCTCGGGCGCCACATCGGCGGCCACCCGTTCAACCTCTACTACGACGGCGAATTCCGAGAAGAGGATGCCGACCTGGAAGCGTGCATCCCCATGAAGCGTGCCGTCGAAGCGGAGGGGATTTCCGTGCGCGAACTCCCCGCTATTCGCTGCGTGGCGCTCGTCCATCGCGGCCCCTACGACACCGTCGGCCGGTCCTACGAAAGGGTCCTCGCATACGTTAAGGAGAAGGGATACAAAACCGTACTCCCGTCACGCGAGGTCTACCTGAAGGGTCCGGGCATGATTTTCCGAGGGAATCCGAAGAACTATCTCACGGAAATCCAGATACCCATCGAGTAACACTACGGCGTGAACCGGAAGACTTCTCCCTCCACAAGCGAGAGCGTCGGCGGCAGTTTGGTATCAAGGGTAAGTCTGGCGTCTTCGAGGACGCCCTCGTCGGCTCGGGTCAGCTCCAGGGACCATGTCTTGCCTGCGGCTTCACCGGGCTTGACGGTGACTCCTGCATCCTGAATGGCCTTCGAGGTCTGGCAAGTGGCAACCTGTTGGCCGCCAGGATCGAACACGTTGAGACGAACGGTTTCAGCTCCTTGACCCCGGACGGACAGGGCGAATTCGGTGATTTCCGGCGGAACACTGAAGTAGAGGCGTTTGGCTTCCTGGATCACGGAGAGGCCAGCGGCGGCGTACAACGCCAGAGGCGCGTTTGATTTGACGATGGTGTACGCGCAACTGCCAGAAGAAACGCCCACAAAATACACCCCATCCACATCGGGCTTGAACTGGACAGCCCCACTCTGCGCATGTGGGACTGTCCCGGACGCAATCTGTTCCATCTTCGGATTGCGGAGATCCCAGCAAAGCGGGGAATCGTAGCGCCCAACGGGGACGTTCTGCAACGCGATTTCGACAGGTTTGCCTGCGGTGCAGGCAAGTACAATGAGGTTGTCTCCCCGGAGCTTAACGATAGGATACTCGACGGTTGTCCCCGTCCCCACGGGGGCCAAAAGCTGTGGCCCGTCGGAAGCCCGTTCAAATGTGGCGAGAAACCAATTCTCCGGGGTTTCGCGAGGTTGGTTCTGGGCATCGAAACGGCCTTCGGCGATGGCTTTGTTGGCCCACGTGAACCATTTCCAATAGTCAGCATGGTCCTGCTTCGTGTAGGTGGGGCCTTCGTAAAAGATCCAATAGCCGTTGGTCGCTTCGGAAATCATCACGGCGTTTTTGCCCGAGAACTCGGGGTCGGCTCCGTTGACCACAGGATCGATGCCACCCGTATAGATGAACGGAATTCCCGCCGCCTGGGGAACTTTCATCCCTTCGACAAGCCGAGAGCGGTTCTTCTCCAAGCATTCTTTCTCCGGCTGGAATCGAGACGGTCGGCCATACGTAGATGCGTCGGCCAGGATTAGAGGAGCGCGCGTTGTGGACCACTCCGGGTAGATGGCTTTTACCATGAACATGGTACCGGGAGCGGGGTATACGCAGAACTGGAATGTCGGGCAAATCTCGTCTACTGCCGACCGTAGGGCCTTGCACTTCTGTCGCCAATAGTTCACTTGAAAGTCGCTGAACTTCTCGTGGAGGCCTTGCTGTTCGAGCCACGCCTTTCGCTCGCTCGACTTGACTTCGGGAGCAGCAAGAGCATTCTCTGTTCCGAATCGATTCATGATAGAGCTGTCGTACGAGAGGGAATATAAATTTCCATGGCCCCCAACCGCATAGTTCTCATAATCCAAGAAGACGCCCATGAAGAACGGGTTCTCTTTGGCGATCGTGGCGTAGTCCAAGATGTAGCGCGTTGTCCACTCCCAGAATTCGTCTGAATTGGGACTCCAAAGAGGTTGCTCGCTGCCGTCGTCCCAGACAACCTTCTTTCCGTCGCTGTCCGGACCGTCAGAGGCCCCTAGAGAACCACGCATCCACGGCATGTAGGATATACCGTACTTCCTGCACCACTCCGCGACCTGCCTCACCTCGTCGAGACGATCATACCCCGAACGTGGCGAGAAGACGTTGAACCCGGCGTCAGCGGCGGCCTTGACCATCCACTCCTCCGTGATCCATTTGGCCTCCGGTTGCATGACCTTGTCCACGAGTATTCGCAGCTTGTCTGTCGTTCCAAGACCAGCGCGAACGGAACCTTCCTGGGTCTGCGCTTCACACAGAAGAAAGGAGAATTGAAGTGCAATACAGGCCACCGACAATCGAAGACACATCATATCGAGTCTCCCTCTTGGAGAATTACGCATTGGAGATTCACCGATACGGATTATCTAGTCCGAACCAGACTCTTTATCTTTGGGTTTGATCAGGTCCTTCAATCCCGCGAACGGTCGAAAGCCGGCGTCCGAGTCTTCGTCGCTATAGGCCACGGCGGAGTCTTTCGAGCCGCGACGTTCGTAGGCCCCGTGCTCGTCGTCGTGGCAATAAAGACAGAGCAACTCCCAGTTGCTGCCGTTGGGCGGGTTATTCATATGGTCGCTGTCCTTGTGATGGACGGTGAGCTCGTTCAAGTTCTTTCCGGAAAACTCGCGCCCACACCGGCCGCAAACGTGCGGAAACAAAGCTAGCGCCTGCTCCCGATAGCCTTTCTGCCGCTGCGCCTGCTCTTGGTGCACCCGCGCTAGAAACTCCGCTTTCTTCGCCGGATCCAATCGCCTCCGAATCGGTGGCATTCGCACTCCCTCCACTTGCGTCACTCGTTCTCGTCAATCGACTGCGCTCGTTCTGCTTCCGTGGAATGGCTCACTTCAAAGAGCAGAGTCGCGCCGGTGACGTTCCGTCCATTGTACGCATGCACCTTTCCGCTTTCACCTGTCTATACCCTAATACGCCACGCGCCGATTTCGGCTACGATCCGGGGGAAGATCGCCCGCTCCGAAACATTCATATTCCACTCACATATGGCCTATTTAACTCAGAATTCAATTAATACCAGATAATTTTGCGCGGCATAAGTACCTGGTGCTATAATGTGTTCGTGGCCGTTGGGCCTGGAAAGCGAGACGAAGATGTTATCTATGATTGAAGTGCAGTGCCCGCATTGCGGAGTCCGGGGACAGATGATGGTTCCCCCTCTGGGTGCGTTGATTGTGGGACCGTGCCCCAATTGCACGGAATTCGTCATGGTGTTCTGTGGCCGTGTTCTTCCGTTGGAAAAGAGGGTGTTGATGGAAGGTTCGACCGAAGAGCGGCACGCGCATTTGATGGGGATCCTGACCGAGTTCATGGACGAGCGGGTACAGAAGGTGGTGGACCAGATTTCTCCCGAAATGGCCGACGGTTTGCACGAATACGGTATCGACCCGGACGAGGCTCTGCCCAGAATGGAGGCATTGAGCGACGACGGCGATGAGCCTGTCCCAGTCCCAACAATCTCTCAGGAAGAGTTCGAGCAGTTCGTCCAGTTAGACCTACCTCGACTGGACAACCCCGTATATTTCAAGACAATTTTTAGCTAGGCCATTGAGGGTCTGGGACACGACTTGAGGAACCTCGCTCATCGGTTGATCCGGTGGGCGAGGTTCGTTTTTGTCCGGGGACCAGCACGCATGGCTGTGCCAACTGGGTGGCGGTTCCCGAAGGCCTACGGCAACAGCACCTCCACATCGGCCCTTCGTTCGGGCGGGAGGACTCTTAAGGACTCCAGCTTCCCCCTGCGCAAGCGCCCCTCAATCGTCGTCCGATAGGGAGCGTGCAACTTGAAGTCCACATCCCAGCCTGGGGGCCATGCGGGAAACAGACGAATCGTCTTTCCTTCGGTTTGCAGGAGCATCGCCTGCAGCGCCATCACGCCGTTACACCCATGGTCTTGGTCGGGAATCCAGTCGAAGTTCGGCCCCCAAAATGCTGGGAAACGGCTCCCCGCGTGATGCGTCGCAAACCGATCGGCTACAGAGTCCCTCGCTACGCCGGCCAAGCCAAGGAGCGCGGCCTGGGTTGCGTCCTGATTCCAGCCACTATTGCCTTTCACCTCGCGCTGTTCGAAGGTCTGCCGCGCCAACTCCAGGTCCGGTTTGCCCACCCCATACAAGCGGAATGGAAACACGGCGTACAGCTCAGGGTTCTCCGAATTGGCGCGTTCCGCCAGAATCTCCTGTGCGGGCGACAAGACGCGCGCGCCATTCACGTCCCGGATCGGCAGCGGAGGAATCTCCTTCAATAGACGTAGCCACTGCTCCCGCTGTGTCTTGGGGGTCTCGGCTTCGGGCAATGCAATCAGGCCTTCCAACACATAGCGCAGCCCCGCAAGCTCCGGCGAGGGATTGATAACATCTTGCCACGTCTCCAGAGCTTGCGCCGGCTTGAGGAGCAATTTGCCGGCGTCGTCTCGGGCGTAATGTTTGTCGAAGAAGGTGATGGCCGCATCGGCAAACGGCAGTATCGTTTCCCGCAGGAATCCGGGGTCCGGCGTGTGCGCGTGGTACTCCAGCATCAGCGCGGTGAGTTCCAACTGGCTGGTCCAATACCAGCGAATGTATCGGTTGTCCACGTGCGCGATGGGTTTCCCCTCGCGGTCCCACCCGTAATTATCGTTGGCATACGCCCCCCAGAAAACCATCGTCTCGGGAAAGAACGCGCCTTCGTGCCCAAAGTAGGCTTGGGTCCGCGCCTCGGCGAACGGCAACGCATCCGCATACATCTGAAACAGCGGCGACATCATATCGGTATCGCCCGAAGCCAAGAGCGGCCAGTAGACCAAGCGCGTGTTCTGAAACCAATACGGCCCGCCCCAGCGCCGGTAATCCGCGTCGAATTGCGATTTCCCTTCGCGCGCATCCACCGTGAAAATGGACCCGTTGAACTTGACCGGATACGCCCCTCTTCCCGCGCACGCCGTGATGTACCGCTGCAGCGCATACCCCTGCGAAACGGTTTTCGCGCGGGAATCGCCCTCTACGCGTATCCAACTGCGGTCCCAAAAGTCACTCCACCACGCCCGATGACCGGCAGAAGCCTGCCGCCAACTGAGCTTCTGGTCCGCCTCCGCAATTTCCCCTATTTGCTCCTTCCATGCCGTGCCCTTATTCGATACTCCGGCTCCGTCCGTGTCTGTCTGTGCCGATCCGTGCTGGTCCGTCCCTTCCCCAAGCGTCGTCAAGCAATACACGCCCACGCGATGCACCCTGCGCGGAGCAGGGGACACAAGTTCCTTCGCGCTCTTCGCAACAAGTCCTTCGCCCGCGATCATCCCGCCGAATGTCCTATGCAGCAAGGGGTCTTCCGCGGACTGAGCCCAAGTGCCCATGCCCTGCAACGCAAGCGTCTCTCGCCAGATTGACGTCTCGTTGCGATGACACCAGACGACCGCATTATTCACATCATCAAAGACGACATCGGGCGTTACATAGACCGGGTGGGGGGCTTCCATCAACCCGTATGCGCTGTCGAGTTCCTCCTTGCCCAACGCCCGTTTTTCCGTGCGCCACGTCTCCAGAGCGACACGGATCGAAGCCGGAAGGAGCGTCTTCGCCTCCACGCGCACCACCGGACGATTGGCGTCCACCCACACGCGCAGCTTTGCCATTGCGCCCGCCTCGATCGTCACGGACCCTTCTTCCAGATTCAGCGACTGCCGGAAGCGTGTGCCACCTGCAAACGGATTCGGCACGAACGACACTCGCACTCGTCCCAGCTTCAGCAGACGCCCGTTCTCGTCCCACGCATCCGTCTTGCTCACGTAAAAAAGGAGGTCGCCGTCCGGCTCCATCCACACGTTGACCCCAATGTCCCCATTGCCCAACGGCATGGACCCCGACGAATCCGCGCTCGGCGAATCCCACACCACGTCATAGTCGGACGGATACCCCGCAAATACACAGACGGCGAACGCCGCAAGCATGGAAGCTGTCATATCCTCATCCCCCCGCAAAGTATCTCCTCACGAACTCATACGCTCCGTCCCCTCGAAACTCATGCCCGCCCTCGAACTCCTCCATCACAAACCGTTCGCCCAGCCCAAGTCCATCCCAGAAACGCCGCGCACGTACAAACTCCGCGCGTGCGCCGTCGATGGCGAACAAGTCGTCTTTCACGCCCACCTCAATCATCAAGGGGCGCGGACAGATCAAGGCGCAGACTTCCGCGTCGTTGAACTCATTGAAGTAGTTGAAGAAGGACCAGTCCTGCCAGAAGTACCGGCTGCGTTCGTTGAAGAAACACGAGCTGACCGCGACCTTGATGCGCGGCTCCAAGGCCGTCGCGTACAGCGTATACAGTCCGCCATAAGACAAGCCCATCATCCCGATTCGCGAACGATCCACTTCGGGCCGTGCCCCAATCACGTCGATGGCCCGATAGATCTTCCACAACTCTACGGCCATGATAGAGGTGCCGGCGTTTCGCAGTTCCTGATCCATCTGCAAACGGTTCGGCCCTTGGATCGGTTCCGTTCCCCCGATGTTGAAGATCAGCGCCGGCGCATACGTCACGTAACCTTCCTTCAACGCCCGC
>JBHEKO010000807.1:0-13892 GCA_041859475.1 Candidatus Hydrogenedentales bacterium | reverse complement strand
CCGAATCGCGACATCCATTCCGCGTCAGTCTCAATGCCGATGAGAATGGCGTTGAGAACAATGATGATCAGAATCGACCGCTGAAAGAACGCACTCCCCGAAATCTGTCGGCAGGCTCGGATCATGCGCGATCGCCAGTCGCCGGTCGGGCTTTCTTCGGCAAGAGGAGCGAGAGCACTACCGAGACAAAAACGATCGCGAGAATAATGCCGAGCGACCATGTGATCGGGAACTTGCCCCCAAAGGCTTCGTTCAACCAGACCATTTTCAACCCGACGAATACGAGTACGAGCGCGAGTCCGAACTTGAGCAGGTGGAACTTGTCCACGGCGCCCGCCAGCAGGAAATACATGGCGCGAAGACCGAGTATCGCGAACACGTTGGAGGTGTACACGATCAGAGGTTCGCGGGTCAGCGCAAAGATGGCCGGGACAGAGTCTACGGCAAAGATCACGTCGCTGAACTCCAGAAAGAGCAGCGACACGAAGAGCGGGGTGGCGAACAGTCTGCCCTCAAGACGAACAAAGAACGCTTGTCCATGCAGTTGCGGGGTTACCGGCATGAATCGCTTAAACAGGCGTATCAAGGGATTCTTCTCCGGATCGATTCCCTTACTGGGAGCGAAGAACATCTTGATTCCAGTGAGTATGAGCAGTATGCCGAATAGAATCACGATCCACTTGTACTGCATCAAGACGGAACCCATTGCGATGAAGATAGCCCGGAAAACAAGCGCACCGATGATGCCGTAGAACAACACACGATGCTGGTACTTGGAGGGAATGGCGAAGAACGAGAAGACGACGACGAAGACAAAAATGTTGTCGACCGCCAAGGACTTCTCGACGATGTAGCCGGTGAGGAATTCCAGTGCCACTTGTCGGGCCGAGTCATCCGGCACGAAGCCCGGAATCGAAGTGAGTCGTATGTCCGTCGGAAACTTATTCAGTGCGTAGAGGTATAAACCGTAGTTGAACACAAGACCGAGCGCCACCCAAATCACACTCCAGCATGTCGCTTCCCTGATGGACACCTCGTGCGCATTTCGGTGAAATACGCCCAGGTCGAGGGCCAGCATGAACAGTACAAATATGCTGAAACCTGTATAAAACCACCAGTATTCTGCAAACGGAAACAGGAGGGGTTGCGTCATGTCTACAACCTCTAGCTACGGTTCTTCAGCACAAATACAGACAGCCTGGAATCGGGGTGATCGTGCTCGGGGCACAACATTGCGAAACTTCACCATCACCTTGGCTACAAACCCGGGCGATTGCTACACGTTTGCGCATGCATGAAAACACAGGCGAGAGGCCATGCATTCCCCCGGAAGCACCAAAGACGTTGCAGGCAGTCACGGCACGTATAGGTCAACGCACCCGGTCCGCGTAATCACCGCGCGATCACATTCGACCGCCCACATTTCCCACGCGCCATCGATATAATTGTCGTTCGCGGGACGGCCGCAGGCCTGGGCAAACAGATGCCATTTTCCCCCAATTTCGTATAGCGCGGGCGTGGCAACGTGATAGAGCGTGCGGTCGTCGTATAGTCCCGTCCACTTCGTTTGCAGCATCGTATCCACGTCGAGCTGCGTCCAACCCTTCACAGGGTCCGTGCTGACCGCGATCACCGGCCTCCAGCGCGCGCCGTGTTCGATGCCGACTTCGATGCAGAGCACGTACGTGTTCTCCACCTTTAGAATCTGATGCCACTCGTAGTAGGCGTTTGGCGTGGATTGAAAGATCTGCCCCATGCCCCGCGGGTCGGCGGGGTTGAAATGCCGCGTCCACGTCTTGCCGTCGTGTGACGTCGCGAGACGGATGCCGGGAAGAACGCCGTCCTTTCCACGGTACGAGTAATACATATACCAGTCCCAGCGCTTCTCCGCGGCGTTCCACTCGCGCATCACTGCCGCCTGCGAGGCCATTTCTTCGCTATACGGCGCGGCCACTTCCGGGGCCAGCACGGGCGACGCGCCGAAACGAACGATAGTGGACGCCGTCACGCTCGAATAGCCATCGGCACCTGCGGGACAAATCGCGAGCCCGATTCGATCCTGCACGGACCCGGTGGTTGCCGAATAGTAAATGTAATACGCGTCTTCTTCCGGTATGTAGAGGACGGTGTCGAGACGTATGGACCCCGAATCCCAACCCTCTTTCCCGGGTGAGAAGATCGGATTCGCGTCGTCCTGGTTCCAACGAAATGGATCGCGCGTCTCCGCCCATGCCTTGCCAATCGCCGCAACAGCCCGGTTCGACGCCGACACCGCCGAGTAGAACATAACCAGCCGCCCCGGCGCCTTGGGATTGGGCAAGATGCACGGCTCTTCCACTTGTTGCGACATCCATTCGTGCCCGGCGCGCGGCAGCACGATCTCGCCGCGAATCGCGGTCGGCGCGGCACCGTCCTGGGAGAGTGGAGCCTCCCCCGCGCTTGCCGTAAAGGGGGTCCATATCCACCAAGCAATCAGAAGACTCACAACGGCGGACCGGAATGCATTCGGCATTTTATTAACTCCGTGACCGCGCATGCACCCTCACGTCGAGGGAAGACACTCGCGCACAACTCGTAGCGTGTTCCCGCCCATAATAGCTGCAATATCGGATTCGGAGAATCCTGCTTCCAATAAACCTTCCGTAATCTCGCCGAGGTCCGTCGCGTCAAAGGGCGTTCGCGTGCCGCCATCGAAATCGGAACCGAGGGCAACATAGTCCAGTCCGACGTGGTCCACGACATAACGAATCGCGGCGACAATCGATTCGACATTCGGCTCACACACGGCCGCGTTCCAATATCCGATACCCACTACACCGCCGGTCTTCGCAATGCCCTCAAGTTGTTCATCGCTCAGGTTGCGCGAGTTGTCGCACGTGCCTCGCACGCCGGTGTGCGAAACGACGACAGGCTTCGTTGCCATGCGCAGAACTTCGTCAATCGCGGCGGGAGACGCATGAGCCAAATCGACAATGATCCCCCGCTCCTCCATTTGCCGGATAACTTCGCGCCCAAGGTCTGTCAGGCCTCCTTTGGCCACGCCCTGCGCAGAGCCAGCAACTTGGTTGTCGAAGAAATGCGTCAAGCCCATCATGCGGAATCCCGCGTTATACAGCACGTCGACGTTATCGAGTTTACCTTCAAGGCAGTGAAGGCCCTCTATCGAAAGGAGGCCTCCCACAATCTGTTTGCCGGAGCGCCGAGCGTCCACAAGGTTCTCGACATCCTTCCGGCACCGCAGAACGACCAGCCCTCCCTCAGAACGCTTCGATGCATCATCCAAGCGTTGCGCCTGATACAAAGCCCGTTCCAAAAGGCTCGACCAACTCCGGCGCGGCCAACGCTGCAAGATCACCAAAGTCTGCATGCTGTCGCTGTCGCCAGTATTCGACTCATAATTGAGACCCTTCGGAATCTTGGTCACGGCAGAAAAGACCTGTAACGCCACATTGCCTTCAACCAGTCTGGGCAAATCGACGTGACCACGGGAGTTCAAGGCAAGGACGTCGCGATTCCACATCAGGCAATCCGAATGCAGGTCAGCTACAAGCAACGTCTTGTGCAGCGCTGCCGCCTTCTCACCGACTAAATATGGACCCGATTGAATCGTTCGGTTCATCGAGCTGTCAACGTACGGCGGAAGAGTGATGAAGATCACGATGAGAGCAGCGCTCACAAGAACTACTCCAGCTGCGGCCAACAATAACAAGATGCGTTTCCTCACCGAAGCTCCCCTTAAGTGACTTTTGTCGGGTCGAATGTACACGTCTGGCAGTGTCAGCACTCCATTCAATGGTACGTCGATGGTATCCGCAGACCTTCCTCATGTCCATCAGATAAATACAGCGGCGGAAACCGACGGACAATCGGAATCCCCAAACACGTATTGCCGTTTCTGCGCCATTGGTTGGAATTCCGTTCTGTTGGGTGCCGCAATTCCGGCATAAGATTCGCCCACAGATCGATAAATTACCCGATGTGCTTCTTCCCGCGCCGATGAAGCGCCCTTCGGAATGTAGTTGCGGCATATTCTGTTTCCACATGGAAGGCTTCTGGTCTCGCTTTCGAAGAGCTGTCCAACCAACACTAGCATGCCGGTTCCACACCGGCAGGGAGAACGACTCACCATGGGTAAACTCAAAGGCAAAGTCGCTGTAGTCACAGGGGCATCAAAAGGAATTGGGGCGTCGATTGCGGAACACCTGGCGGCGGAAGGGGCCGCGGTCGTCGTCAACTACGCCAACAGCAAGCCGGGCGCGGATGAAGTCGTGAAGCGCATTACGGACAAGGGCGGCAAGGCCGTCGCCGTGCAGGCGGATGTATCGAAGCAAGGCGATATCAAGCGCCTGTTCGCGGAGACGAAGTCGAAGTTTGGCAATGTCGATGTGTTGGTGAACAACGCTGGCGTGTACGAGTTCGTGCCATTGGAAGGTATCACCGAAGACCATTTTCAGAAGATGTACAATCTGAACGTGCTCGGTCTTTTGCTCACCACGCAGGAAGCCGTGAAGCACATGAATGGCAACGGCGGTTCGATTATCAACATCAGTTCGGTCGTAGCGGTCGCACCCATCGCGGGCGCTTCCGTATACAGTTCCACAAAGGCCGCCGTGGACGCGATCACCGTCTCGCTTTCGCAGGAATTGGGACCGAGAAAGATCCGTGTCAATTCGCTGAACCCGGGCATGGTCGAAACGGAAGGCGTGCATGCGGCCGGCTTTGCGGAGAGCGATTTCCGCAAGACGGTCGAAGCGAGAACGCCGCTGGGCCGCATCGCGCAACCCGAAGATATCGCCAAAGCCGCAGTGTTCGTTGCATCTGACGACGCAGGCTGGATCACAGGCCAGACCATGCTGCTCGCAGGCGGCTACGCCTAACGACGCATTGCCCTGAGCGAAAGAGAAAGAGGCCGGACCCTGCTCCCGAGAGCACGGTCCGGCCTTCACTATTTCGGAGGGCGGGTTTTCCAACCCGCCCTGTTTTTCTAGCCTGCCGTGGCTGTCAACCTGCTGCCATTAACCGGTAATGTGGAATTAAGAGGCGGGTTAGAAAACCCGCCCTCCGGGACTGCACGAAGTTGCCACGGACAGAAGTGACGGCGTTCGAGGGTGCTCTAGGGTTTCTCGCCGCGCGCAAGCAGGGCGTTAATGTCGGTGATCGTTTCGGGAAGCTTCGCGATGGTGTCGATGACGATATGCGCGCCGCACGCAACAAGCCGTTGACGGGCCTTGGCGCACTTCGCGGCACGGGCCTCAGGGGCAAGCGCAGCAAATTCGGTGGCTGTGAGGCCCACCTCGTTGCCGTGGTCGACCAAACCGACCGACCACATGCCCGCGTTCAAGCCTTCGGCGATATCTGCGGGCGTGTCACCCACTTTGACGCACGCCTCAAGCGGATACACGCCAAGCCGCTTCACGGCTTCCAACGCCATCCACGGCGAAGGTCGGCCTTCCGGCACGTCGCTTACGCTGACCATCGTATCCGGCGTGTAACCCGCCTTCGCGGCCAAGGGCGTAAGCACCGCCATCATCTCGGCGTTGTAGCCCGTCGTGCTTCCGATCTTGATGCCTTGCTTGCGCAGCGCGGCAATCGCATCCAGCGCCCCGGGGATCACGTCGGCGTGCTTGGCGATGGTGTCCACCTGCTTGGGCACGAATTCGGCGAAGAGGGATTCGACATCGGCTTCCGTGGGGCGCGCGCCGAACTTCTTTTCCCACTGCGCCGCGATGGGTCCCACCTTCATGAGGATGCGGATATGGTCCTTCTTGTGAATGCCCATCGGCTCGCGGGCTTGATCGAGCGTGACGTCGATGCCGCGTCCCTTGAAAACATCGATAAACACGACAGCGGGGGCGCAACAGCCGAAGTCTACCGTGGTCCCGGCCCAATCGAACACGACCGCCTTGACGGGACCGCGGTAAGAGCGACGAAATACGAAACTCATGAACGATACTCCTTGTAGTGAATCTGTGCAGGTCGAACCGGCTCCGGCTGCGTCAGACCAGACTAATCCCCATCTCCCCCATCGTCTCGGAGATAGCGCGCAACAAATCGAGAACGTCGTTCTCGAAGATGCGCCCGATGTTACCGATGCGGAAACAATCGGCATTGCTGACTTTGCCGGGATAAATGACGTACCCCTTCTCGTTCAGGCGAGAGTAGAAGTCTTCGAAATCAAAATTGGGATGTTCGGGATAGCGGAATGACGTAATGATGTAGCCCTGCAACGCAGGTTCGAGATACTCCACGAATCCAAGCGCGCGCATACCCTCGACGAGGGTTTCGTAATTGCCGAAGTAACGCGCGCCGCGTCCTTCCGCGCCGCCTTCTTCTTCCAACTCAAGCAGAGCTTGATGAAATGCCAACAGCGCATGGGTAGGCGGCGTAAACCGGAATTGTCCATTGCCTTCGAGCCCCTTCCATTGCGCGAGCAAGTCCAGGCTGAGGCTACGGGCGAAACCCTCGGTCGCTTCGAGGGCTTCGCGGCGCGCCAACACGAACCCGAAGCCCGGCACGCCTTCAATGCACTTGTTCGCGGACGAAACCAGGTAGTCGATGTTCGCCGTGTCGAGATTCAGAGGTACCGCTCCGAAGCTGCTCATCGCATCGACGAAGTACGTCGCTCCCGAACCCGCTACGAGCTCGCCAATCTCTTCGATGGGGTTGATAATCCCCGTCGTCGTCTCACAATGCACGACGGCCACGCATGTGATCGACACGTCGCCGGCAAGGGTTTTCTCGATCTCCTCCAAATCCGGCGGCTGGTCCTCGGGCGTTTCGAGCACAATGTGCGCGATCTTCAGCACTTTGCAGATCTGCACGATGCGTTTACCGTATGCGCCGTTGACGATCACAAGCACTTTCCCATCCGGCGCGACGGTCGACGACAGCACGGCCTCGATGGAAAACGTGCCGCTCCCCTGCAAGAGAATGGCTTCGTAGTCCCCTTTTTCTACGCCGCCCACTGCAAGCAATCGGTTTCGGATGTCTTTCACCATGGCGATAAACTCGAAGTCGCGCGATCCGAGATCGCGCAGCAATGCCTGCTTCACCGTGCGGCTGGTCGTCAATGGCCCCGGCGTAAAAAGGACTTTGTCTTTCCAGTTTGAAATGGAACCGCTTCCCATTGTTCTTATCTCCCCCCGCATCTGCGTTTCATTAGTTGCTTGTCCGTTCCGCTGCATTGTTTGCGTGCGCCCTGCGGACACGCCACATCGTTATCAACATCATCACCGCAAACGTGATGCTCATCCAAAATGCCATCACGTTGGTTGTGTGAATATTCGCGAGCTTGTCGCCGCCAGTCATGATACGCCCGATGATCAGTTCCTGCACAATCGGTCCGATACTGCCGATACCGTTCACGAGGCCCGCCACGGCCACGCCATTCAGTTCGCCTGCCACCGCCACAGAAGCCGCCCCGCACAGGAGCGTGTCCGGGCCATAGATCATGAAGCCCACAACGCCGAAGCACAACGCCACGAGAATCGGATTGGACTCGAACCACAGCACGCTGGCATATCCAGCGACAAGACCGATGGAAGCGATGAAACAGAGGCGCGCCCAGTTGCCTTTGAAATAGCGGTCGAGGATGTAGCCGATGAGAATGCACGGCAAGATGCCGCCGATGTCGAAGAACATGGAATAGAGACTGGCCTGGGACTTCGTAACGCCCTGGTATTCGAGGAAAGTGGGAAGCCACGAATCGAGGGCGTACCGCAGAAACTTGATGAAGAAATACCCCGTTCCCATGGCGATGATGAGCGGATTACCCGCCAAGCGAAGATACTCGACGATACCGACGTGGTCTTCGTTCGATGCACGGATGGCGCGCCCTTCTTCGCTCGCCTCGACATCCACGATCGGAGGTATGCCCACGTCTTCGGGCTTGTTGCGCTGCCAGAAATAAAGAACCCACCAAATCGCGAACGTAAGGATGGCGCATCCAAAAAAGGCAAGGCGCCACCCAGGCAGCGTCAGAAAGCTAACGCCCAACAGAAACGTGCCGACAACTTTGGTGCCGATGTTTCCCCAGACGTAGCTTGTGCCCCAAGCTCCCATGATGAGTCCGCGTTCGCTCGGGCGCACCCATTGCGCAACACTTCCCACCGACCCCGGCCAGCCGCTGGCCTGAAGGATGCCATTAAACACCATAAACGCCATAAACGCCCAGTAGGAACTGGCCAATCCGAACACAATGTTGCACGCAATCGAGAGTCCCAAGCCCCCCAGCAGCAGCACGCGGGGCCCCCATTTGCGCCCGATGAATCCGCTCGCAAATTGGCCGATCATGTAAGCGAAGAGATATGCCGCCCACAAATAGGCGATGGTGTCCATGGGCCAGTTGAATTCGTCGTTAAGCGACGTCTTCACGAGACCGAAGACTTTGCGACAGAAGTAATAGCCGGCGTATCCGAAGAATGTGGCGATGATGACGCGCCAACGCCACGAGCGCTGTTCGGCGGTGAGGACAGAACTCACGCGTATGCCTCCTGCAAGTCGAACGTACTTGGACCATTCGTCCCTACCCGTGCTATGAACCGGGAACGAATGACAGCTTAGGGCGGCGCACCCATTGGCACGCCGCGGGTCCGGATACGCGAGGGAGTGCGCCAATGCGCCCACAGCCCCATGCAACAAAGGCAGCGGCTACTAACCGCTGCCCGCAATCGAGGCGGAGTATAGCACCTCGTTCGGCGATGTTCTAGCAGAGTTGTGTGAGGATAGGATTAGCGTTTCGGATGTTTCGCGCGGACTCGCGACTAGACCAAGCATACTGCGGCGCGATGCCGTGAAGTGGGCTACGCGCATCAGACAATGCTGCGGAGGAAGTGGACTACGAAGCCTGGCCGATAGCGATGCTCGTGAGGTGGTTCATATACATGGAGAATTCAATGTTCTGCAGCAATGCTTCGCCGAACCGCAACGCCGCCTTCACAATACTTCCGTCTTCCACTTCCACGCGGACAACCGTGGCGTTCCCCACGAAGGTCGCGGGGAGGACTGTCCCGGCTGGGGTCGGTCCCGTGGGGATTGCGACCGTGACGCGCTGGCCCGGCTGCAACTGATGTTTTGTGCGCAGGAGGATTCCCGTGGACGAGATGTTGCGCGCAACTCCGGGACCCACGAGACGCTCCTTGTGGTCCTGGCCTTCCACCATTATGGAAAGCTTGAGCTTCATGTCGTACCGCGGCGCAATCCGGCGGTTGACAGGACGTTCAAAAGGATCGTCCCACACTGCATCGACGTTGTAGCGGTTCATGGCGGCACTTTCCTCCGTTTCCAACAAATCTAGTTTATCAGACAATACGGGGAATGTCCAGCATAAAGTACGATTTGCGCAGATTTATTGCTGACAGATCAACGAACAAAGATTGCGTATTTTAGTATTATTTGCAGAAAAACAACGCCGATCTACGACAAAAAGAGTCAGAATTGGATTTCGCCGTGGTTTGCCGGGCAAAAGATACGCCCGTCGATGCGGGAAAGTGTTGAACCCCGAAATGCTTCGCACCTGCTCCCGCAGACCATTCGCCCCCCTCTATACCGCCCCTTTAGTCGGAGCCGGCGGCAGGGTCGAAGCTGTCGAAAAACTCACTGAACGACGCGTCGGGATTGCGCTTCATGAACTCCATGGCGGCGCGGGGGTGCTTGTTCAACACGCCGGTAAGCGCATAAGGGATTTCGTACCCCCAACGGAGTTCCGACTGCATGGCAAAGAAGTACTTCTGAATAAGGTCCAGCACGGGGCGGACATCGAACTTCGGATTGCGCAGAAAGCCCAGCAGGAGTTCGAGCGGACAATTCCCCGCTGCACGCCCCATGCCGAAGACCGTCGCATCGAGGTAGTTAATGCCCTTGATGATGCCTTCAATGGTGTTTGCGTAGGCAAGCTGCTGGTTGTTGTGCATATGGATGCCGACTTCCTTGCCCTTCAAGCGGGACAAGTACTTCTCCGCAAAGTAGTGTACCTGCTCGGAGTAGAGGTAGCCGAAACTGTCCACGAGGTAGACCACTTCGAAATTAGTCTGGGCCAGTTGGTCGAGCGCCTCATCAATTTCCATGTCGAGGCAGTGCGAAACTGCCATGATGTTCACGGTCACTTCGTAACCCAGCGACTTAATGTGATTGCCCAGGTGAATGGCCTTGTCGATTTCCTTTGCATACGTGGCCACGCGGTACATCTTCACGATGGAATCGCGCGCGGGGAGAATCGCGTCGTAGTCGGTCCGGCCCACGTCACACATCACCGAGATCTTCGATGGGCACTCGTAGGCGACTTCACGCAGATCGGCTTCGTCGCAAAAACGCCAGGGCCCGAAATCTTCGACTTTGTACTGCGTCTTGTCCGCTTTATACCCGAGTTCGATGTAGTCGACCCCCGCTTTTGCGAGCCCATCGAAAACGTCCCGAACCATTTCCTTTGAGAAACGCCAGTCGTTCATCAGACCGCCGTCTCGAATGGTGCAATCCAGGACTTTGATTTCCGGACGATACATGGTAAATCTCCCCAAAAGCGGTAGTGCTTGCATAAGGGCGGTAGCCTATCGAAAGGGTCCCGCGTTGTCAATTATCAGAGAAAGTTGCCAAAGAAAGTCGCAGCCGAGGCTAGGATCGACATGACCTGTCAAACATGGCTATACTCATTTCCACCCCAACTCGCGAGTCTTTCTATGACCGGTGCGGAGGCCAGAAGGCTCAACTCCGCAACTAAACCGAGGCCCAATTGAAGAAGATCCGATCTTGGCATGTATTAAGTAGCGGCCGGCGTCACCAATACTGGCGCGCGGCGCTGGTTGGGTTGCTGGCTGGCGGCGTGGCTCTACTCTTCCAACACTCTCTAGAAACGGCGGAAGCCATGCGCAGTTACTTACTGGCGACCTTGCATGTTTCTGCCCCCGTTTGGGGTTGCCTTGTACTACCGATTATAGGCGCATTGATCGGCGCCTTCGTCGGCTGGATGACGTCCCGATTTGCTCCAGAAGCATCCGGAAGTGGGATCCCACATGTAAAAGGCGTGCTCATGCACGTGAATACGTTTTCGTGGATGCGGATCTTGCCGGTTAAGTTCGTGGGCGGGCTGCTTTGCATCGGGGCCGGCTTTTCCTTGGGACGCGAAGGTCCCACCGTACAAATGGGTGCGGCAGTCGCTAAGTTTCTCTCCGACGTGTTGCGCGTGCCACCCAAAGCGTCACCGAGGTTAATGGCGTGCGGCGCAGGCGCTGGACTTGCCGCGGCCTTTCATGCGCCTCTGGCGGGCTTCATCTTCACCGTCGAGGAGCTGCAGCGGGAATTCTCGTCCTTGACTTACGCTATGGCGCTCATTGCCGCCGTGGTAGCCGATATCGTTACGACCTCCTATCGGGGAAGCGCCAACGCATTTCACGCTTCCGGTTTTCCGGCAGCCTCGCTTTCCTCGCTCCCCATCTGCATTGCGATTGGAGTCCTCGCGGGCCTGAGTGGCGCGGTCTTCAACAAATGGCTGCTCTCGTTGCAGCGCTTCAGCCACGAGCGCATTAAGGCCCCTGCTTGGGTCCGCGCCGGATTGGCCGGCATACTGGTGGGCGTGGTGGCATGGTGGCTTCCCGAAACTCTGGGAAGCGGCCACCGCATCGTAGAGCAGATACTTCACGGGCACTTCGTGGACTCCGAATCCGTGCGATTCCTCGTCCTGTTATTCGCCGGCAAATTTCTGCTAACGCTAATTTGCTACGTTTCGGGAGTCCCCGGAGGCATTTTCGCACCAATGCTGGTCATAGGTGCGTGCCTGGGGTTGCTCTCGGGGATAGGCGCGTCATCGGCATTGCCCGCCTTGGCCCCCACGCCGGAATCATTTGCCGTGGTCGGAATGGCCGCCTTCTTCTCTGCCGTCGTGCGTGCGCCCCTGACCGGTATCGTTCTCGTCCTCGAGATGACTGGCGATTACCAACAATTGCTCCCGCTCCTGACTGGATCGATGGTCGCTTTCGTGCTCTCGGAGCGCCTGGGCATTGAGCCCATTTATGATGCGTTGTTGAGTTATGATATCCAACGCAAGAATCCCGACATCCCCGCCCATCGCGAGCCCGTGCTGCTTGAATTCGTGATTCAAGAAGAGTCGGCTATGGATGGCAAACGAATCAAGGACATCCCCTTACCTGAGCGATGTCTCTTTGTGACTGTGACACGCAACGGGAATGACATCCTCCCTGATGGCAACACGGAACTTCATCGTGGGGACCATATCACTGCCGTAGTAAGCGGCGCAAACGCCGCCGAATCGGTTGGCCGCCTGTTGCCCCTCAGCAAAACCTAGGCAGCGGACTTCTCCCGGCAACGCCATCTCTGCATAGCCGCAAGCGCACACCCACGTTTGAGGTCCCGGCACTACGTATGCAGCAATTGTGCGTATTGACCTCTCTTCTAAGAAAGTCTACTGAAGTTTAGGGGCATCGTTTCGGCGAGCAGGCTGTTCTGCGGCGGCGAACACGTAGATCATGCCTCCAAACGGCTCCAGCCGCACGGGCACATCCGTTGCCGAGGGGCAGGGCGCGATCTTGCCGGAGGCGGGGTCCCACTGCTCCCCTGCGCCCGTCGCGGCAAACGTGACTGGGCCTTCCCAGGTTTCCCGGCTGTCATTGATCAGGAAGTACACCTCCCGCCCGTTTATCCGGCGATGCGCGGTGTGAATTGGCGACTCTCCCGCTCCGCACTTCACGTCGCGCCCGAGCAGGGTATCGACGACTTTCGCCAGCAGGTCTTCCTTGCCTTCGGGCAGAAACACCCCGCACCCGCCTGCGTCGTTTTTATGCGCTTGCAGGTCCGCCGCGTCGCCGAAGATCTCCTTCGCCAATTCCGCCACGCGCGGCGACGGGAACTCGGTTTCGCTGTTGGCGGGCTTGCTCGTCAGCGCGATCACCACGCCGCCTGCGCGATAGAACGCGACGAGATTCTCCCACGCCTTCAACGGCAACGTGTCGGTATCCGGCAACACAACGACACGCCACGCAAGCTCCCCGTGGTGAAGCGTGCCGTCCGCAACGTCCGATTCCATAATCGCCACCGAATCCACAAAGGTGAAATCACGGCTTGCCTTGTACAGGTAGTTGCCCGCGTCGCGAAACACCTTGTCCAGGCGTTGCGCTTCGGGCGACGCGTCTTTCACCCACTCGTGTGACGGCGTGAACCGCAGCCACATGGATTCCGTCGGATACACAACCGCAATGTCCGCGACCTGATGCCCGCCGCGAATGGCATTCGAACAGCGCCCGACCCATTCGTTGATGCGATTAAGCGCCGCGTCGTCGAGGTCCTGGTACGAGTAGTAGCTGGTAATTGTCGTGATGCCGTTGGCCATTTGCTTGTTGCACGTGCCGCGAATCTCTGCTTCCGTCACGACCCGCGCAGGGCGCGTGTCGTCCTTGGCGCGGTAATGCTGGCTGTGGTCCGACGTCTCGCTCATCGTCACCGTGCGGCCTTCCAACTCCGCCACGCTGCTCAACAACCGCGCGATGTACCACGGCACCTCCTCGGGAAGGCTCGTGAGGCAATCGATGCTTGGCGCGTCCAAGCGCCGCGCGCATTGGAAGAAATTGCCATAGAACGGCACGTGCCACAGCAGCTTCTCTTCGCACAACAAGTGACCGCCGCTGAGGACGCCGTGCTGACGGCCCCAGGTTTGCAGTTGGCCGAAGAAATTCTCCGATACCAGTTCGCCGACCGTCTGCCAGAAGTCGTAGCGCGCCTTGAGACCTTGCGGACCCGTGTTCATCGTCAACGACGGCCAACATTGGTCAAGCGCGTAGCCGCGCCGTTTCGCAAATTCGTCGGCCAATGCGGGAGTCCACGGCAATACGCTGTAGGGCTGCTCCCGCAGAAACACGCTCATCAAGGATGGCTCGTCGGTGAACGTT
>JBHEKO010000550.1:0-3594 GCA_041859475.1 Candidatus Hydrogenedentales bacterium | reverse complement strand
CTACCGCGTCGAGTTGATGCTCGACAAGGATGGCCGCTTTCAACCGCTCGCCGACCTCAAACCGGAATTCCGGCTGGCGTGGGACGACCGCGGCCTTCTAGTCCTGGTCACGGTACAAGACGACGTACTCCTGGAAAACGCCGACGAAGCGGCCCTCTACGACCGCGATTCCATCGAAGTCTTCGCCGCGAAGGGCCGCGGCTCGAAAGACCTGTACCAACTCGTCATCAGTCCCGGCATCACGCCGGAGTTCCCCGAAGTGCGCGTGAAGGTGATGGACTTCCGCAAGATGGAGCAGAAGCCAGAACTGACCTACGAAAAGGCGCGCACGAAGACCGCCGCCGGGTACGCCATGGAAATCCTCATGCCGTGGAAGAACTTGGGCATCACCCCGGTTGAGGGTCTGGAGACCGCGTTTCAGATCTTCATCAACGATGCGGACGCGCCGAAGGGACGCTTCCAGGCCGTGTGGTATCCGCAGACGCGCACGCACGAGAATTCGAATGCCATGCACCGCATCCGGTTGTCGAAGCGCGCCAGCGCCCCCGAGCGCACGCGCGTTCGCGGCGAATACGACGACAGCGCACGGACCCATCTTCGCATCGTAGGGAGCGGCACGCTCGCGGAGAAGCTGGCCGTTGTGAAGTCGGGCCGGAAGCAGATCGCGGAAGCTTCCCTGAACCGCCAAGGCGACTTCGCGGTTGCCGACGTATATTTCCCGATGACACAACCGGGCGGCGCGAACCGGCCTTTCGAGGTGCGCGTCGACGGGAAGGCGGCGGCGTCCGTCACGCTGCCCGATGCGGAAATAGCGCGCGCGCAACGCATCATGTTCCTTCCGCTGCAATTCAGTCCGCCGATCTTCAAAGGTTCGTATTTCCCGCCGGTGGAATTCGCGAATCCGCGCGTCGCCGAGGCATTGATTGGCACCTATCGCATCGAGACGGCGTTCTACGACGCTTCGTACAACGCGGTGATGATGGCGGAAGAACCGGGCCGCTACGGAGCGGTCGTCGATGTCTATCCACAAGAGGGCCGCGTCATCCGGCGTTTCCTGACCCTCTACCGCGCGCCCGATTCTTACGACACCTTCTCCTGGTTCTTCATGCCGCCCAAGGGTGGCCTCGAGTTCCCACCGAGCATGGGCTTCGACGCGGAAGCATTGTCCGCGCAGTCCGAAGCGATCGGACGCTACGAGCGGGCGATGCTCGTCGACGACCTCAAGACCGATCAACTCACGGCCACGCTTATCGCGGGGCTTCACGAGACGCAACCGGCGCCCACGCCGCTTGGCGTCGCGGCGGACTACCTCGCGATGGATCGCCAGTGGTGGGTCGGACTCAAGCAGAAGCTGTATCCGGGTGCGCCCTACTATCCCTATCACGTCGTGTGCCCCTATCAGAAGGAAGGCGAGCCCGCGCGCGTGTTGCGTGACGGTACGCCCGAAGAGGCCGGCATGAAACCCGATGCCGTCCAGAAGATCGATGCCGTGTTGCAGGCGTGGGCCGAGGAAAGCAAGGAACCTTTCGCCGTTTGTTTGGCGCGACACGGCGTTGTCTACATGCACAAGGCTTACGGCGAGCGCTTCGGCCAACCCATGACCGTCACCACAAAAAGCTGGATGGCCTCAATCTCAAAATTCCTGTCGGGCACGCTGATGATGACCCTCGTCGATCAAGGGCTGGCTAATCTCGAAGACCCCGTGGACAAGTTCTTGCCTGCATTCCGCGGTATTGACGTCAAGACCCCGCTCACGGTGCGCAGCCTGTACACGCATACGAACGGACTGCAACTGGGTCTGCAACCTCCGCGCATGTACATGGATCATTGGGGCGACGACATGAACGACCTTGAAGAAGTGCTCGCGGGGTACTACCCGAACCTGGAGGTGGGCACCCGCCACGGATACAACGGCGTGGGCTATGCCCTCGGCGGCAAGATCATTGAGACCATCAGCGGAGAGGCGCTTCCTCAATACTTCATGCACCACCTGTGGGGACCGCTCGGATGCACGAATACCGACGCCGTCGACGGCAGCGCGCGCACCTTCAGCGTCCCCATGGACATCGCCAAGTTCGGGCAAATGTGGCTCAACAAAGGCGCCTACGGAAACATGCGTTTCTTCAGCGAGCAGACCTACGAGAAGGCGTTGCCAACAAAGCTAAAACCGTTCGTGCAATTCGACACCGAGCTTGAGTGGGGGATGGGCAGTGTATGGATGCCGGATGCGGGCTTGAGTTCGAAGACGTTCGGCCACGGGGCAGCGTCCGCCGCCACGTTGCGCATCGATCCCGAGAATGATCTCGTCATCGTCATGACGCGCAACACCGCAGGCAACGCCTACGGCAAATACCACCCGCTGTTCATCAAGGCCATCGCGGAGAATATGGCGGAGGCGGCTGCAAAATAACTATCGGTGGTGGTGCGGGCTTCCAGCCAGCGCCCACAAGTTCAATCGATTCGACACCCTCAACCCGTGTTGGGGGTGTCGCGTTTTCTTATGCTCTTCGACTTGCGGAGACGCACGCCACCGAAGATACTATTACGGCTGGAAGGTTCGGCGTTGGCAAAGATGCCGCCAGGATGGCGGCGGTACAAGACATCGTGACACGATGGGAACGGGAGTGCACGTAGTGCCCAAGATCGAAGAGCCGTTCCAGGCGATCATCAACGGGGACAAGCCGCGCCTGATCGACATGCTCCGCCGCGACCCCGGCATTGTCCATGCCCGCAGCGAAAAAGGCGATACGCCTCTCCTTGTCGCGGCGTATCGCGGACAACTCGAACTGGTCGAACTCCTCCTCGAGCATGGCGCGGTCATAGGTATTCACGAAGCCGCCACGCTCGGCAACACCGGCCGCATCGGTGAAATCGTCGCCACGGACCCCCACGCCGTCGATGCGATCTCCAGCGACGGCTGGACACCGCTTCATCTTGCTGCACATTTCGACCGGCGCGAGGCCGCCGAGTTGCTCATCGAGCAGGGCGCACACGTAAACGCGACTTCGTCACCCACAAGCCTGGCCCCGGGAAACACGCCCCTTCACGCGGCGGTGGCCTCAGGCCACTACGAGATGGCAGTCCTTCTGCTGGAGTACGGGGCCGACGTCACCGCGCGCCAGGCCGATGGAATGACGCCTCTCCACGTGGCCGCCGCGAGTCCGAACACGGGCCTCGTGCGCCTGTTGCTGGACCACAAAGCCGATCCGGACAGCGCCGACAACGCGGGCATGAGGCCGGTTGATGTGGCCTTGAAGCACGAACGCTATGAAAGCGCGGACATGCTTCGCGCCGCGATGAGCCACGCATAGGGACATCCAACGGTGTGGTTGTGGAAGAGGCAGCCGAGGGCGGCTGCCTCTTCTTGCTCGTTTTTTAGGGGTTCCGAGGATGCCCGCCCGCCTGAACACGCTGCCGCTCCGCGGTCAACGCATCGCACGCATCCCGGTCCTTGGGCTCCTTCATGTCATGACCTATGGCTTCCCACCGGGGATCGTCCGGATCCAACCCCAACGACTCGATATACCCCCGCTCTGCGATGAAGCACTTTCCGTGGGCCGTGAGCAGATACCCACCCTGGGAGTCGAGGTACCC
>JBHEKO010000548.1:0-10343 GCA_041859475.1 Candidatus Hydrogenedentales bacterium | reverse complement strand
GTGCCGCGCACTTCTTCGACTTGGCCGTGGCCGTCGGTGATGATCCAATGGCGGCTTTCGAGCCGGACGGGCGTGGGGCCTTCGTTGGTGATGCGGATGCGATATGCGAAGAAGTAGAGCAAGTTGCGCGGGTCCGAGCGTTCGGGCACGTAGAAGCTCTCGGTCTGGACCCGGATCTTGTGGGTCAACGTGTTTGATTTCGTCAAGGTCAGCGTCAAGTTCTTCAGCACGGTTCGTTTCCTTTTGACACCCTAATCATACCAGCAGATGCTCAATTCCAGCCAACGCAGGTAACGACTCCTTTGGGGGCGCCATTCCCGTCGCGCACGGCCCGCCTAGCGAAGCGGCATGCTGGGCGACGCCGTTCCTCGGAGATCGCCTGCCATTCCGTGGCGCAGGCGCGAGGATCCGGCCGCGGCGATCATCGCGCCGTTGTCCACGCACAAGGCGATTGCCGGCATGGTGACGGGGATTCCCACCTCGTTTTGGAGGCGTGTCCGCAGCAACCGGTTTGCCGCGACTCCTCCGGCAAGCACGAGTCGTTTCGCCCTCATCTTCCGGATGGCGAGCTTGGTCTTGCTGAGTAGCACGTCCACCGCCGCGTATTGAAAGCTGGCGGCTACGTCCGCCAAGGGGCGGTCGTTCTTCTGCAGTTCGTACAACACCGCGGTCTTGAGGCCGCTATAGCTGAATTCCAGAGAATCGCATTTGGCCATGCCGCGCGGAAAGCCAACCGCATGCGGGTCGCCACCCTCGGCGGCGCGTTGAATCGAGGGGCCGCCGGGATAGGGCAAGTTCAGCAGCCGAGCAACCTTGTCGAAACACTCGCCCACGGCATCGTCGCGCGTGGAGCCGATCAATTCGTAGCGATGCGGCTCGGCGCACCAGACCAGGCACGTGTGCCCACCGCTTACGATCAGGGCAAGAAACGGCCACTCGGGCGGATCGTCGCATAGCAGCGCGGAGAAGATGTGGCCTTCCAGATGATGAACGGGCACGTAGGGGATGTCCCATGCCATGGACAGCGCCTTTCCGAAATTGACGCCGACAAGCAGGGCTCCCATCAGGCCGGGCGCATTCGTTACGGCGACGGCGTCGACGGAACCGCCGGCTTGCTCCAGGGCGGTCTTGGTGAGTTGCGAAATGCATTCGACGTGGCGGCGCGAAGCGATTTCCGGCACGACGCCTCCGAATTGGGCGTGCAGCGCTATTTGCGACGCAACTTCGTTGGCAAGGATGGTTCGATCGTTTTCGACTACGGCGACGCCGGTCTCGTCGCACGAGGTTTCAATGCCTAGAACGCGGGTCATTCGATAAACTCCGAAACTGGAACCAGTTCGATTCCGGCCTTCTTGATTTCCGGAAGCATACATTCGAGCACGGGCACGGTGTTCTTCCGGAAGTGGCAGATGCCGATGCCTCGGCCATGCCTCTGGGCGATATCCATAAGTTGAAGGAAGCGTTGTTTGATCACTTTAGGATTGGGATCGTGGTCCAGGAACAAGTCGCGCGTGGCGCATGGTATCCCCATTTCCCGAGCGACCGCGTAGGCGCATGAGTCTTTGATCGTGCGGCTGTCCACGAAGAACAGGGGCAAGTCTTGAATGCCTTCGAGAAAGACACGCATGGATTCGCAGTTGGCTGTGAACTTCGAGCCCGTGTGGTTATTCAGGCCGACGGCGCACGGCACTTCCTCAAGGGCCTTGAACGTCAGCTCGTGGATCTCATCGGCTGTCATGTCCGTTGTGATTTGCCCGGGAAACGTCGTGCGTCCGAGCGAATTTTCCATCGGCATATGGAGCATGACCTCGAAGCCCAATTCTTCCGCGCGGCTCGCCGTGAGCGTGCTGTGCGTGGCATAGGGCAGAATGGACAAGGTCAGGTTCTTGTCCATGGCGAGGATTCGTTCTGTGATCCAGCCGCCGTATCCGCCGTCGTCGACGATGATGGCGATTTGCGGCGTCTCCCATTCGCGAGGCCCCTGTTGAGGAGGGGCCTGTTCCTGCGCGTCCCCGTTCAGGTCAGCCGAATCGAGCGGGAGTTCTTCGGCGTCGGGCAATTCGATGTCCAACACATGCTCAATCTCCAGACCTGCGAACTGGAAACCGAGCAGGGGAAGCTTGGCTCCGTACGCGCCGGGTGCGCCGCCTTGCGCCTGCGCCAAATGCAGTTGTACCCATTCAACACCATCCTGCTTGATGCTGACTTGGGTGCCACGCTGCTGGTCGAGGGCGTTAAAGGACACGCCCACTTCGGATCCAGACGCTGCCTCGCGAACATTGTGGATAACGGAAGAGGCGTCGATGCGGTCCGGAACGCGCGCCGTTATCGTCGAAAACTCCCATCTTGCCGTCTCGCTGGATCGGGCAACGGCAGGCTCCGCCTCGAGTTCGAGCGACGGCGGCCCCATCCGCTGGAGGGCGTCGAGCACATTTCGCGCTACGGCGCGCGACGCCTCGGTCAGGTCTGTCTGCTCGGGGCTGCCCTGAAGCGTTAGGAACAGCAAGTCGCGACCATGGGATGCCAGACGCAATTCCGCGCTATTGGCGGCGCTCGCCACGCTGTCGTACACCGCCACTTGGCGGCTCGCCATGCGCTCGCGGATGGATTCAATCATGGACGGCAAGTCCTGGAATTGGCCCAACCTCGCGTCGATATGATAGACAGTCCACGTAGCCGCGGCGTCGCGCAGGGAGTCATCCTTCGCGGAGTCGATGCTTCCTGCCGGAATGCCCCGTTCGAGCAGCAATCCTACGACATACGACTTAAGGTTATTGCTGGTGGGCCTGAGATCGAGAATTCGCGAGTCGAGAAAGCGTGAAAACAGGATCGTGCATAGGATCGACGCGAGGGCAACGACGACGGCGCTAAGCGCGATGCTGGCCCATGGGGTGGGCGTGGAAGGACGCTCCGAGACTCTTCCGCGCGAAGGCGTCTCGATGGCGTCTTCTTGCACGCTCATTAGACGTCGACCCACTCGATGGCGTCAATGGCGTCGTTCAGAAAGCGGCGGCCGGTCCGTTCGAAGTTCTCGGGATCGTCGGTTACGAGGAAGGAGCGTTGTGGGGGCGAGCCCTCGGGCCGAAATGCGTTCAATTCCGACAGCGTATCGCACACCGCGTCGGAGGTGGCCTCCGCGCTGTCCACAAGCGTGACGCCGGGGCCGACCGTTTCGGCAATGATCCGTTTCAATAGAGGGTAATGGGTGCAACCGAGCACCAAGGTGTCAATCTCCTGATGCAACATTTCCGCCAAATAGGTGGATGCGGCGAGCAGAGGGACCGAACCGGTGGTCCATCCTTCTTCCGCCAACGGCACAAACAACGGACACGCCTTGCAGAATACGCGGCTCGACGGCTCCAGCGACTTTATCGTCTTCTGATACCGTTCGCTTCGTATCGTGCCCGTGGTACCGATCACGCCGATTCGTCCGCTTTGCGTCGCGGCGACGGCGCGCCGGGCCCCGGGCTCGATCACGCCGAGCACGGGAATCGTCAACTCCTCACGAAGGGCGTCGATCGCATAGGCCGACGCAGTGTTGCATGCCACGACAAGGAGCTTGATGCCTCGCTCGACAAGAATACCCGCACACCCCTTCGCATATCGAATTACGGTGTCGGCCGATTTAGTTCCATAGGGAACCCGTGCGGTGTCTCCCAGGTAGACGATGGACTCGCCGGGCAGGCGCTTCATGATGGCGTCCATCACGGTGAGCCCTCCCACGCCGGAATCGAACACGCCGAGTGGGCCGTAGCTATCAACCATTGGCGGGCTGCTGCGTCTCGGAACCCGCGTTCCACTGGACATCGGGAGCGACGGGCCTCGAGAGGTCGAGATGAATCGGGAAGGCATCGGTGGGCGGCGACCCATCGACCAGAAACCGGACGCGCGCAATGGTCACATCTTCGGAAGGCCCCTTGAGTTCGGGCTGGGACAATGTATTGACCACGCTGTAGATCAGCAGCGCCTCGGAAGAGGCCGAAGCGGACTTCGCGGCGGGCAGTACTTCGTGCGCAAGATCGACAATCAGTTCTCCGCCTTCCACCAGATAGACTGCGCGTAAACCCGCGGAAGGATCGGCCACCGTCGCGAAGACGGGAGAGAGTCCTTGTCCGGGCCCTTTCAACAATTCGACGAGGGCGACTTTGCAGTTATCGACTAGGTGGTCCGAAAGTTCGACGCTTCGCTTCTCTACGGCGAGTAGTCCTCCCTCGGCATCGGCGAAACGCAATTGAATTTCCTTGGCGCGGCTCGAGCTTTCGTTCGGGGCAACCGGAGGCGGCGGAGGCTCTGCCGTGAAGGCAACTTCGAGGGGATTTTGGCCGCGGCTGATCAACTCCCCGGCAAGCAGGATAACGGTAAAGAACAGGATCAACGTCAGGAATGCCCACGCGGACAGCAGGGCCCGTGTCCCAAGACCGATTCGCACAGGTTCCGGCATGGCTATTGCGCTCCGCTGGCGTACTGCATAATACCCTTGGCAATCCCTTCCGCAATCTTCTGCTGATATCCCCCGTCGGCAAGCAGCGATTCCTCGCCGGGCGTCGTGATCGCGCCGGCTTCCACCTGAATGCCCGGCATGCGAAGCCCAGTGAATACGCGGCATGCCGTCGGGTGCACTCCGCGCACATGCGTCGAAGTTGAGGCCGCCAGCGCGGCAGCCACGGTTTCCCCCAGCGCGGAGGGAGTACCAGGCACGGACTTGAGGCTCTCACCCCCGAAGAACACCGCGATCCCCGTCGTGGTGGGAGCAAGACTCGCGGCGGCGTGTATGCTCACGAGCAGCGTGCCGCGTTTGACGTTTGCCGCGCTCACGCGCTTTTCGACGGACAGCGCGACGTCTTCTTTCCGGGTCAAGAGGGTCTGCATGCCATGGGTTGTGCGCAATACTTCGTCCAGGCGTCTTGCGATACCCAGAGCGACGTCTTTCTCCTTGATTCCTGCCGCGCCGACTGCCCCTGTATCGTTTCCTCCATGGCCCGGGTCGATTACGACAAGTCGAACGGCGGTGTTCGCCGCCTCGCTCGCGGCCGGTTTGGACTCCGAGGGACTGAGGTCGGGAAGAGGCTCTTGCGCGGGGGAGTCCTCGGCGGCGTTTTCCTCGGCGACGCGCTGGGTGACGCCGGTTCGAAAGGCATTGCCGAAGAACGGAACAACATCGCTGAGGGCAATAAGCACCGATTTGTCGTTCACCAAGGGCGTGTGCCGCAGGGAGAAACGTCCGGAGGACGCATTGACCTCCAGGCTACCCCGCACGATCGACGCGGCGCCTCCAGCGAAATTCACTTCAATGCGCGTGTCCACGACGGTACAGTCTCCTCCGGCCTGCGAGACAAGGCCGGTCAGAGATACGTACGAGACTCGGTTGACCTCAATGGTTTTCGTCTCAACGGTCTTTTCACCATTTTGGACAGGGAAGGAGAAAGAGACGGAGCCTCCCCACGCGGCGACTGCGAGGGCCCACGCGAGCAGAGTAGATCGAAGTAGATGCACGCAACGATTCAATGGACCTGGACGACTACCGGTTGATTATTGTTTGCTCTTCTGGAGGTTAATGACGCGCTGCTGCACAATGACGCTGTTTTCGTAACTGTTCGAAGCCGACCCATACCGCTTACTCGTCAGGATGAGGAGCACGAACAATACGCCAAACAGAGCCACCAGAACGGCCACACCGTACTTGTCCCGCCTTGTCATAAAGCCCCTTCTCGCCATCCCAGGGCGGCGCGGTCAACTCAATAGATGCGAACCGCACTACAAGTAGTATACGCTCTTATTCGTGAAGGCACAAGATGTGGCCAAGGTCTCTCGCCTGTGGCGAGACGTTTCTAGCAAGGAAAAGGAGCCCCCGGCATGATCGCCCCGAGTCACGTAGCGCTGTTCCGTCGCAGTCCCTATTTTCCAATTATGGGTTTGGCGATTGCCGTCGCATTTGCCTTCTGCGAAGCACAAGCAGCCGAAACGCAGACTGCGACGCCTTGGGCGCCTCAGTCCCCCTGGCTGGTCATGGGGGTGCCCTACCAGACCTTGATGACGGAAAAGGGCGAGGGGAAGAAAGTCTTCGCGCGGAATGCGGAGGGGGAGTACCTGTCGAATCTCGAGTATCGTGAGCGCTGGTTTGGCATGGAAGAGCCTATCAAGGTTGAGTACCTTGTGCTTTTCGGCAAAGAGACCATCCACCAGCTCACGTTGTACTTTGAGCCGAAGCCTGAGCGTACGGAGCTTATCAAGCGAATCTCCGAATACCTCGGCGAGGCGGAGCAGGGGGCCATGGAGCCCGGCGCCCCTTCCGAGTACGGCGCGAACTGGGTGTTCGACGGCATAGGGTACGACCTTCAAGACTACGGCGACTACGCCGAAATGTACCTCAGTCCCGCTCGTTTCCAGTCACCGGAAGCGTACGGCCTTTCCGACGACACCATCGTGTACCAGCGCCGGCTAGGGAAGTTCTGGACGGAGAAGCCGCACTTCGCGTATCTCGTGGGACTGCGCGGCGAGGGAAGAGCGCCGCTCATCGAGAAACTTGCGCTTGTCGTCGAGGCGAAAGACAAGGACGGCGAACACATTGCGCTGCCTGTGGAAGCGTCTCACGGATACAACCCGCAAATTGCGCTTTGCGACCTGGATGGCGACCACCGCGACGATGTGTTGGTGACCATTTCGACTGTGGAAACCGGTGGTCCGATTCATGCGGCAGCCTACTCGTTCGCGAAGCGAAAGCCAAAGCAACTGTTCGGCTCGGATGCACTGCCCAAGATTTCGGGGGCGCTGGAGGACGGTTACCGCGCGCTCGTCAGAGTCGAAGGAAGAGAAGACGTATTTCACGTAGACCTGGCATCGCGAAAGAAAGCGCTCGACGACGCGGGCGTGTACAAGGATGGCGCGCTGTCAAAGCCCGTGCCGCTGGATCAATCTTCGCTATCGTCAGTCCTCGCGAGCGGTGGAACTAATGATACGGCATTCGAACTCAAAACCACCCAACGTGTGTTCGGAAGCGATGCGACGACACCGCTGGCTGTCGTCGACGCCACGCTCCGGCTTGTAAGCGGGACATGGACCGTCATCGCATGCAGCGTGTCGTCTGCGAACTAGGCGACGTCCGTCTTAACGGTTGTACTTTAGTCCGCCCTTGCCACCCTCTTCATCCGCATCCTTGTCGAAGACATTGAGAGCGGTTCCCAACTCAATACCCTTGCGTTTGGGTAACTTGATCTTGGATTGTTGAATGGCCAGGTCGGCATTGAGTTTTTGCAGACAGGCCTCGCACAGCTTCTTACTGAGGCTTATGGCCGGGGCGCCGCATCGTCCGCATTTCACTCCGATATTCGACACGGTTGTTTCGATTCTGCCCGAGGACAACAGTCGTAGCACGCACTCCAGTGGCACGCCAGTTTGCTCGGACAAGTCCTCCGCGCTTTGACCGGGCTTGTCGACGAGGGCCTTGCGCACCACCTCATAGTCTTCTTCTTCCAGCGGTTCGCACGCTGGGCAGATGGCCGCACGAACCTTGTCGAAGATCTTTCCACACCGGTCGCAACGTGCGATAGCCATACCGTCCCTCCTTTATTGTCCGCCTTCGGGCCAGTCGAACGAGAACGAGTCAAAGTCGATATCCAGATTGCCAATGACTCCAGCCTTCAAGACCGTGTCGTCGGCGCGCGATATATTGACACCGACGTTCCATGCGCGCACCGGCTTCACAATCGCCTCCGCTTCGAGGTCTTGCACCAGCGGCGCCGTTCTGCTGTTGGGATAGGTGACTCGGATCCAAGTCCGATACGCGACGGGACTGGAAAGATCCGTGCGGCCCACATCTTTCCCCACAACTTCCATATCGGCGCCTGGTGCAAAAACGTACTGATCTTCAATCCCCTCGAAGCGCAGCACATTTCCCTCCACTACTCTGTCGCCTAGATCCTCGCAGAGTTTGTCGCGTTCCGCTTTGATAACCGCGGGGTCCGATGATTCAAGTGCAATGCGGCGCATTCTGTCCACCATCCAGCCCGCCATTCGCAAGACTTCGTCGCAGTTGCCATCTTGAACGGCGTGAGCATATCGCATTGCCACGCCGGCACTTGCAGGCGTGACGCCGGGTATGGCAGAGACCGCAGGTGAGGCAACAGGAGTTGTCATTCCCGGAAGGGCAAAAGGCAAGTCGATCAACTGCATTCGAACGATCAAATACAATGCCGCAGTCACGCCGCCAATACACGCCGTGAAGCCCGCCGCAAGCACCCGCTTTCGTACTTTTGCCACAGCGAGATCGTAGCAGGGAAGCCGGGGATCGTCAAGAAACTGAAACGCGATTCACTCCGGCCATGCCTGCGTCACAGTCCGACAGACACGCGCTGCTTCCTGTGTCAACGACGGCGGTTCCAGGCAACGGTTGAATACTTGTCGTGCAGGAGTTCGATGGTTGCCCGGAGTTCCGGACGGCGAGGCTTGGACAAGCTTGGCCCTGCCGAGAATGCCTGGACAAGCGCGGCTTTGATCTCTTCGGCCGAGAGCGACACGCACGAAATGAATCCGCGGTGCGTGCGCGCGCCGCGATACTGCGGACGATCCTCGGGATCGCGCAAGTAGGTTTCCATCAACTCGGGGTCCATGTTGTAGAGAATGGTCCCGTGGTGGAGAATCGCATACTTCCGGCGCTTCTGCGCATTGCCCGAGAACTTCTTCCCTCCTATCGCAAGGTCCGAGGTCCCCTTGTGGGAGGCCTTAATTCCCTTGGCGCGCAAGGCCGCGGCGACTTTTCCGAGGAGATGGCAGTACGAATCGCGAATCGTACGCACCTCGGGATGACGCTCCGGCTTCAACACGAGCGAGTAGTTCAGGCAGCCGGGTCCTTGCAGCACGCAGCCCCCTGCCGAGCATCGCCGCACGATAGGCACGTTATCGCGGATACAGGCTTCTTCGTGGACGTGAACGCGCAGAGGCTGCGACACCCCCAATACCACGAACAGCGAAGGACTTTCCCAGAAGCGCAATACCTCGTCACGCGCCCCCCCCTCCACGGCGTCCAGCAAGGCCTCGTCGTACGCGAGGTTCTTTTCGGGTGAGTTGAAGGACACGTCGATCAGTCGCATGGGCCTCGCGGCTTTTTGAGGTCCTTTGGGCGATGCATTCGTCATCGTTTGTCAGCAAGCACAGTTGAGTTGTCGCGCGGCGCGCACTTCGTCCAAGCGGCCGACCGGCGTGGTCACCGGGGCCTGGTGCAAGGCATCGGGATTGGTCTCGATGGTTCGCGCGATCGCGAGCATCGCGTCGCAAAACGCATCTAAGGTTTCTTTGGACTCGGTCTCGGTCGGTTCGATCATCACGCTCTCCTTCACCGTGAGCGGGAAGTATATCGTAGGTGCGTGAAAACCGAAATCGAGAAGCGCCTTCGCGATATCCAGGGCCCTGACGCCCTTTTGCGCTTGAGGGGCCGCCGTGAAAACGCACTCGTGCATGAAGCGTAGCGCGAACGCGGGCTCATAGGCTTCTTTGAGGCGCGCCCAAATATAGTTCGCGTTGAGCACCGCGATCTCCGCCACTTCGCGTAGACCGTCGCACCCCAGATGGCGCATGTACGCGTAGGCGCGCACTGCCATCACGAAATTCCCGAAGAACTGCGCTACGCGTCCAATCGATTTGGCCGGCGTCTCAAGGACGTAGCCACTCTCGCCTTTCACCACGCGCGGGCCAGGCAGGTACGGCAATAGCCGCTCGCCGACGCCTACGGGACCCGAACCGGGTCCGCCCATGCCGTGAGGGGTGGCAAATGTCTTGTGCAAGTTGTAGTGCATGACGTCGAACCCGAGATCGCCGGGGCGGGCTTTGCCGATAATTGCGTTGAGGTTCGCTCCATCGTAATACAACAACGCGTCCGCCTCGTGCAGCATGGCCGCGATCTTTCCGACTTCCGGCTCGAACAAGCCGTGCGTATTGGGGCACGTCATCATGAGTCCCGCCACTCGGTCCGTCATGGCAGCCTTCACGGCGTCCAGATGAAGGACGCCATCGGCTCCCGACGGAATCTCGACCACATTGAATCCGGCGATTGCCGCGCTGGCGGGATTCGTGCCGTGCGCGGAATCCGGTATCAGGATGGTGTCCTTCTTCGTGTTACCGTGATCCTTGTGATACGCGGCAATCAGAAGCACGCCCGTCAACTCGCCGTGCGCCCCTGCGATCGGCTGAAGGCTTGCCTGCCGCATCCCCGCGATTTCCGCCAGCAATGCCTCCGTGTCGTGGATCAGCTCGAATGCGCCCTGGCACAAGGGCCAATACGCCTCCGTCGAGGACAAATGGGGATGAAGATTCGCGAAGCCCGGCAAGGCCGCCACGGCTTCGGCCAGCTT
>JBHEKO010000520.1:0-2526 GCA_041859475.1 Candidatus Hydrogenedentales bacterium | reverse complement strand
ATTGAGTACCAGGTTGCTGGGCACATGATTTGGGAAGGCAAAGTAACCGAAGGGTTGGCCCTGTGCCGCGCAGTGCATGACCGCTATCATCCCGACCTCTTTAATCCCTACAACGAGGTCGAATGCGGCGATCATTACGCGCGCGCCATGGCGAGCTGGGGTGTGTACCTTGCCTTGGCCGGATTCTACTATCACGGTCCCAAAGGGCGCCTCGGGTTTGCCCCTCGCATCACGCCGGAAGATTTCAAAGCGTCATTCACCACGGCCGAGGCGTGGATCACCTACGCGCAGAAACGCGAAGCCGGAGTGCAGAAGAGCACCGTGGAAGTCCGTTGGGGCGCGTTGAAACTCGCTTCGCTTGCCCTCGCAGGGGAGGGCGCAGTTGGCACATGCAAAGCGACGTTGAACGGTAAGGCGATTGATACGGATCTCAAGACCAAGAAGAGTGACGCTGAGATCTTCTTCACCTCCGAACTCGCCCTCAAAGAAGGCGATGTTCTGGAAGTAATTCTGCGGTGAGCACTGAAATGTTCGGAGGAAGAAGGACGTAACCCTACTCTACATGCCCCCAAACGCCTCGGGAGTGTGTCTCGAGGCGTACCGTGCAAGACCGGGGTTTGACGGCCCGATGGCTGTTGGACCCCGGTCGGTTTATGCCCAGCCCTTGGTACGCCCGCCGCCCAATTGCTTGGAAGATGTGCTTCGTCCCGCTACTTCTTTCGGGTTGCCATGAAGTCGAGTCCGATCGGCTTTCCAGTCTCAAGCGATGTCAGAACCAACTCATAGTCTCCCGGCTTCAATCCCTTTGCGGTCGCACCAACGAGCTGCGAAATCACGTGGTGTGGTGCAACAAGATTGACGAATTCCTTCCCCTCGAACAGAACCGCCTCACCATTGAGGGTCGCCCGGAACGATCCGCCGTCGGGCCGGTACATGCACGCCAGAATCAGTGCGTAGTCGCCCGCTTCGGCTGCACTAAACGTCAACCGCAGTTCTTCGTTCGCCTGCTGGGGAGTCCAGACCGACGTCTTGCCGCCCTGCCACTGTCCACCTTCCAGGAAACTCGTGTTGGCGGGATTCTTCGCGAGGTCCTCGCATGCGCGGAACTCCCATCGTGTCGCGCCGAATCGCGCGGCGGGTTCCCATGTCGGGGGAAGCGCCGGCGGACGCACGTCTTCGGCAGTGATGGTCACGTGATCGTCCATGATCCCCTGACTCGCATAGAGATAGCTGAGCCGCGCATACGAGAATCCCTCGGTGCGCTCGTGGCTGAACAGTTCCATGTAGAAGAACATGCTGCTCTTGAACGGCAGCGAATCGATGATGTGCCACCGATAGTTGACGACAAATCCACGGTTCGCTGGTCCATCGTTGCGGGGCTGTCCGCAGTACGGGAACGCAAAGAGATCGAACGCGGACCACGCGTAGTTGAAGTAATCCTCGGAACCTGTCCCGTAGGTCGAGGGACGGACATCTCCGTCTACGAATATCTTCTCGTCGCCTTCTCCCCACCAATTGCCCCACGAGGTGGGCACGCAGTTGGGGTTGAGCAGCATGACGCTTGTCCCCACGTAGACGCCTTGACCGCGCGCGAGTACAAACGGCAAGTCCTGCACCCCCATCGTTTCGCGGTTGGACGCCACTAGCCCGTGGTTCACGCGCCAACGTGCGCGGAAGTGCATCGACGACGCATCGTCCCAGGAATAGTCAGCGGGCAAGGCGGAACCCGTTACGGCGACTTCCTGATCGCCAAGATTTTCAAACACGATGCGCATCGACTTCTTGTAAGGCATCACATAACGGCACGTCATGGTTCCATCGGGCGCTACGGTAAACGGTATGGATGTGTATGGATTGATACCCGGGCTTGCACCAAAGAAATCCCCGATGGGAGATTGGACCTGTCCCCAAGGGGCGCCATCGAACACGATGTGCATGACGGTCTGCCGAAGCGCACGATCGATATCTGCCGCGGCCACTTTCAGCGTAAGCCGTTCGATGGCGCCCGGACCTTCAAAGATCAATGAATCGGCAGAGCCGTGCGCGGGCACTTTCGAATCGATCGCAACGGCCTCCCGTTTGGAATGGTAGGCCCAGTTCTTGTCCGGGTCCGCAAGCACGGCCGCGGCGCGGCGTACGTGCTCGGCATAGGTCTGCACATCGTTCGCGGTGAAGGTTGCGACTTCGGCGCCTGCATCGTACTTGCGAATCTGAATCTCGTAGAAGTGCGTGTCCTTGTGATTCCCTACCCACACGACCCTGCACAGCTTGGCAAATGGAATCGGCGCGTACGACGCGTTCCGCTGATAGAAAGACCCTGCCAATTGCTCGCTCGTGATCCCGGACGCGCTTAAGTACGGGTCGTAGGGATGCAGGAAGAATTCCTGTGCCTTACCCTCGAAAAAAGGCTTCTCCGTATCGTCGAGATACAACCGAATCGTACCCTCAATCTGCGCAGTCCAAAGCCGCACGATGGCGCCCGGCCCATCAACATGGCACACCAAATACTCGCCGGGCTTATCGCCT
>JBHEKO010000433.1:0-5100 GCA_041859475.1 Candidatus Hydrogenedentales bacterium | reverse complement strand
TACGCCGTGGAGGTCCGGCTTCCCGACGCGCCGGAGGAAGGTCCCACGAAGGCAGGCTCCGCCCCCGTCTTCCCGCGCATCGTGCGCGAGTTGAAAGAAATTGTTCGGAGAAACCGCTCGACGCTCATCTTCACCAACAATCGCCGCCACTGCGAACGGCTGGCGATGTTGCTTAATCAGGACGAGCCGGAGATGCTGGCCTATTCGCATCACGGATCGTTGTCGCGCGAAATGCGATCGGTGGTCGAGCAACGGCTCAAGGCGGGCGAACTTAAAGCCATCGTGGCGACCAGCTCGCTCGAGCTCGGAATCGACATCGGCGCGCTCGACGAGGTCGTGCTCGTGCAGACTCCGTTTTCCGCGGCCTCCGCGCTGCAGCGCATCGGACGCGCCGGGCATCAGGTCGGCGCCGTGAGCCGCGGAACGATCTATCCGATCCACGGGCGCGACGTGGTAGACGCAGCCGTAGTCGCGCGCGCCGTACTCGATGGCGATATCGAGGAGACCAAGCCCATCGCGGGAGCACTCGACGTACTGGCCCAGGTCATCGTATCGATGACCGGCACGGAGCGTTGGAAGATCGATGACCTCTACGATCACGTGCGGACAAGCTGGCCCTACCGGGACCTATCGCGGCTGCAATTCGACCTCGTCGTGAACATGCTTGCGGGACGCTACGAAGACAGCCGCCTACGCGCCCTGCAACCCCTGGTTTCGGTGGACCGCGTAGACGGGACCATCTCGGGAAAAGACGCGGCTCTTCGCATCCTCTATTCGAGCGGAGGCACGATTCCAGACCGCGGCTACTTCACCATGCGGCATGCGACGACGCTTGCGAAGATCGGCGAACTCGACGAGGAGTTTGTGTGGGAGCGCACGGTAGGCGACGTGTTCGTCATGAGCCTACAGACCTGGCGCATTCGCGACATCACGCACAACGACGTATTAGTCGAGCAGGAGAGTCTGCGCGAGGCATTCATTCCCTTCTGGCGCGCCGAAGACGTCGACCGGGGTTTTCGCGCTTCGTGCCGGATCGGCGAGTTTCTTGAAAAGGCCGAACGCGAGTTGGACAACCCCGGCTTTCCTGCGAAGCTTCAGCGCGACCATCGCTTGTCCGAAGCGGCGGCGGACGGTTTGGTGGCGTTCTTGGAACGACAGCGCTCCGCTACGAACACGTCCTTGCCGCACCGGCACCACATACTCGTCGAATACGCAGCGGACGCTGAGTCCGGGTCCGAGATCCTACGCGTGATTCTGCATACGTTGTGGGGAGGAAGCGTGAACCGGCCGTTTGCGTATGCGCTTGCTCAGGCTTGGGAAGAAGCGCACGGGCAGCACCTCGAAGTCTTTCCCGGAAACGACTGCATCCTGATTGTGCTGCCCGCGACCGCTCCGCCGTTCGAGCCGTTTGAATTGGTGACTTCGGAAAGGGTTGAGACACTCCTGCGTGCGCGTTTGGAGCAGACCGGCTACTTCGGGGCGCGCTTTCGGGAGAACGCGGCTCGAGCGTTGTTGCTGCCACGTCCATCGTTCAAGAAACGCATGCCGCTGTGGATGACGCGGCAGCGATCCAAACGGCTTCTGGAAGCGGCGGAGCAGTACGAGGATTTCCCGATACTGTTGGAGACGTGGCGCACTTGCTTGCGAGACGAATTCGACTTGGATTCGTTGCGTTTGGCGCTCGACGAAATCCGTACGGGCGCAATTCGCTGTTCGCAGGCCGATACCGCTTTCCCGTCGCCGTTCGCGGAGAATAGCGTGTGGCGGTTGACGAGCCTCTACATGTATGCCGACGACACGCCGTCGCAGGGTGGCGCATCAAGACTGAGCAACGACGTGCTCAAAGACGTGGTGTTTTCGCGCGACCTGCGGCCTCGGGTTTCGCGCGCGTTGGCGCGCACGTTTCAGCAGAAGGCGCAGCGCATCTTCCCGGGCTACGCCCCGCGCACGGCAACCGAATTGTTGGACTGGGTGAAAGAACGGCTGTTGATTCCAGAGGGCGAATGGCTGGAACTAACCGCCGCGCCGGCGCGCGATGCCGATTTGCCTTCCAACAAACTGACCGCTCCAATCGCTACGAAGCTGGCGCGCCTCCAATTCCAAGGCACGGAGGAAACCATCGTCGTGGCGGTCGAGACCATTCCGCGATTGTCGCAGGCGATCGCACTCGCGTGGACGGGCGCTTGCTTGGACGAAACGCCTATTCCCCCAGCGTTCGCGGTAACTGAATCCGAAGACGATTCCGACGAACACGACTATCTTGCCGAGTTTCTTGCCGAATGGCTGCGATTCTACGGCCCTGTCGAAAAGGAGGCCCTGCTCGAGACGTACCCGGTCGGCGCGTCGCGGCTTGAGGATGCGCTCGAATCGCTCGCGCAATCCGAGACGGTCGTCGTCGATTATCTGACCGAATCCGCTGAATCCATTGAAGTGTGCGACAGCGAAAACCTGGAGATCCTCTTGCGGCTTGGCCGCATCGCGGCGCGACCCGTTGTCAAGGCGCGACCGTTGGCCGAGCTGCCGCAATTCCTTGCGACACACCAGGGCGTCGCGCGGGATGTGCGCAACGCCGGCGACTTGCAGCGCGCCATCGAGTCGTTATTCGGGCTTCCGTTGAACGCTGCCCTGTTGGAATCCGATATCCTTCCCGCGCGCGTCGCCCACTTTACCTCCGCGATGCTCGACGGACTCGCAAGCGGCAGCGACCTCATGTGGTCCGGGTGTGAAGGGCAGAAGATCTTGCTCTCGTTTCGCTTCAATCGCGACCTGTTTCCATGCCCAAAGACAGAGACGGAGGCGGCAGCGCTTTGGGACCAGATTGCACCGCGCCTGTTCCCGGAGATGCGGGGCCAATACGATTTCGAGACGCTCCTCGAATACACCGGCATCACCACTGCCGAATTGACGCAATCCTTGTGGGAATTCGTCTGGCAAGGGTGCGTGTCCAACGACTCGTTCGGGGCGTTGCGTAAAGGGATCGAGTCCAAGTTCAAACCCATCGAGACCGCGGGCCGTAGGGCCATGCCTAGTCGCGCGGGCATGCGCGGCCGCTTCAACGCGTGGAAATCGTCGCGCGCGTATCCCGGCTACTGGTATGCCTTGCCGAGTTTGGCGAACGACGCGGACGCGTTGGATGAAGAGGAACTCAACAAAGAACGGGTGCGCGTGTTGCTCGACCGCTATGGCGTGCTCTTTCGCGAACTGCTCGCACAGGAATTGCCGTGCATGCGCTGGGGCGCCTTATTCCGCACGTTGCGACGCATGGAACTATCGGGAGAACTGCTGACGGGATTCTTCTTCGAAGACATACCGGGATTGCAGTTCATGAGTCCTGCGTCGTTCGAGGCGTTTCAACGTCCGCTGCCGGAGGATGCCGTCTACTGGTTTTGCGCAACCGACCCGGTGTCGTTGTGCGGAATTGAACTCCCAGCGATGAAGGAAGGGCTACCGCGCAGGCTGGCCACCACACACCTCGTCTATCACGGGACACGCCTCGTGCTTGTGTCCAAAGGCAATGGCAAGGAACTCGACATTCGCGTACCGCCGGACACGTCCAGTTTGCTGGATTATTTCGGATTTATGGAGCACCTGCTCACGCGGACGTTCCTGCCGCTCCCCTCACTGGTAGTCAACTCAATCAACGGCGAACGTGCGGCAAGCAGTCCCTATTTGGCGCGCCTGGAATCGCTGTTTGAACTCGCCGTAGATTGGAGCAAAGTGACGGTGTACAAACGCGCATGATCCATGGAGAAGCTGCTATCCTCTTCCCCGTTCCGTTCCAGCGACTGACAACCGATGAGGTCCCTCGATGCGCTTCTTGGTACCTGCCTCACTGCTTATCGCCTCGATGGGCGCGCCGTCTCTTTGGGCGCAGACCCACGTGGAAATCCCCGAACTGCCGCTTGAGGCCGTGTATTCACTGGACGCCTCGGACGGGGTGGAGCCGTCTGGACTGGCGTTCTCCAAGGACGAATTGTATTGCGTCTCCGACAAGCACGATTCGTGCATTTATCGCATCCGCTTGGAGATCGAGCGCGCCACGCTCGAACCCGCCATTTGGTTTGAGTTGCCCAATGACGGCCCAGAGGGCCTTGCCGACTTTGAAGGACTCAGTTGCGATCCCGACGGCAACTTCTATCTAGCCAGCGAGAAGATGTTCCGCGTGCTACGTGTTCCGCCGGATGGGAAAGGAGCGACCTGGATCACGCCGGATCTGCGCCCGGCGGGCGCTGAAGCGGGTCTGTTTCGCACCGAGGGGGCCTACTTTGAGGGCTTGGCGCGGATCGACACGACTCATTTCGTTTTGTGCGCCGAGCGGCAGCCGCGCGGCATTGTCACCGTGGATCTTGGGCAAATCCCGCCGGTCGTGCGGGCGATTGTCGTGAAGACGGCGACGATCCCCCCGCATGGAATTCGCGTGCCCGACTTCACGGACTTGTGTTACCACGACGGCGTGCTCTACGCACTCGAGAGAAACGCGGAGATCGTGTCGATTGTTGAAACCAAGGATGGCGTTGTAAGCGTCCGGCCCTGGCGTTCGATTCGCGATACGGTGAACCGCAAGGATTTGCGCTACACCGATAGGCGTTTTGGCATGGCAGAAGGCCTCGCCATCCATGGCGACCGTGTTTACGTCATCCTCGACAACAACCAGGACGCGAGAACTGACGACGCGAACGACAAGCGGCCGCTCTTGTTCGTCTTTCGAAACGAACGATGAAGATAAGCCTCCCGATACTTGCCGAAAAGGGCCGGCCTATTCTCTTGCGTTGGTGTCGATTGGTCTCCGTAGTAGCATTCATCGGTAGTCTGATGCCATGGATGGGCGGGGTTCACTATCTCCTCGAACTTGGGTGCCACTTCGTCCCCTTCTACGCAGCCGGGGCATGGGCCTCATTCGCAATCTTGATAGCGTTGGACGATAAGCGCGTCGCCATCGTCGCCGCGTGCGCACTCGTATTGTCGGGTGCTGCATTTATCTCCAGTTATCTTCCGCGAGAGGTCACGCAGAACAACGGCGCCCCGATACGGGTAATGGTCTCCAACGTGCTCACTTCCAACAAGAATTTCGACGAGTTCATCGATCTCGTTCGCAAAGAA
>JBHEKO010000015.1:0-5836 GCA_041859475.1 Candidatus Hydrogenedentales bacterium | reverse complement strand
CGTATCGCGATAGACAAAGAAATCTTCGGGATCGCTGATTACGCTGTCCCCTTCGGGAGTCCCGGGTGCGAGATCGGTGCGGTTTTGCACCGTGACTTCCAGCGAGGCGACATCGCTGGAGTAGTCGTCGTCCTGCAGGATGGTTTCGAAGTCCGGCAGCGTGACCACGATCTCAGTGGGCGACACGCTGTAGAACAAGCGCCCGGTGTCTTCGTCATCAGGGTCGTTGAAGAACACGCGCACGACGTCGTCGAAGTTGTAGCCGCGGATCGTGACGTACGTTACGTCGGGCTGGTCCGGATTCGCCGGATCGAAGAAGGCATGGTTGGGCTCGATCTCGGTGATGACGGGCTTGCCGTCCATGTAGTACGTGAATCCGTCGTTCAAGACGCCTTGCGCCTGCGAGTCGCTTCGGATTACGGTGACATCGTAAACACCGGGCAGGCCATTGGGCGCGGGGGGCACGTCAATCCGAATCGAGTCGGGCGATCCGGGCGTATACGAGACAATCCGGGCTTCCACGCCGCCGATTCGGACGATGGGGTCGGCTGGCCCGAAGTCGAAACCGGTAATTACGGTCTCGAAGTTCGTGCCGGTTCGCGCATTGAAACCACTCACGGGGCCTTCGTTGGGGTCCACGAGTGTGATGCGCGGGGCCGCGGCCGTGTCTTCGAAGATCACGGCATCGGGCAGTCTCGTTGGAGTTGCCGTGAGCGAGACGGCGTTAATCGCATCGTATTGCTCCAACACAATGTCCACGGGCGTGTCGCGCGGAATGACGGCGAGGGCATCGAAGGTGTCAAGATTCAACGTGAAGGCGATTTCGGAGACCGACAGCACACGGTAATCGGGTAGAGTGCTGAGGAGCAGCTCGTCCTGTCCTGCGGTGCCAATCTCGGTCACGCCGTCGGGGTCGAGCCACACGCGCGTGTAGACCGCTTGGGTATTGTTGGCACCGGCGGGCGTGGTCATGCCGGTGAAGTTCGCGCCCAAGACGCGGATGTCCGTATCTTGGCTGTCGGGAACGGTGCGAGGCTTCACCCCATAGGCCAGGGGGTCGTTCGCTGCACGGCGGTAGCTGTAGGCGTTCTCGACGATTTCGTATAGGGTCTGGGTCGTCTGATTCTCTCCGATGCCCGTAGGTAATTCGACGCGGATGTCCACCGGGCCAACAATTCCAGGAAGCGGCGTCGGGGCGTCGAACTGAATGGTGCCGTTGAAGTTCGTGGGGGGATTGGGCGGCACGGTAACTGTGCGGCTTGTGACGAGCACGTCACCGACGAAAATCCGCATGTCGTCTCTATAATTTAGGATCTCCATCTGAATCCGGTCGGTCGCGCCCACGGTAACCGTGGATACTGTAAGAACCTCGAAGTACATGGCTCGCCCGGCGCCCGGGGTGAGAATGGTTCTCTCCTCGGCATAGATGAGACTTGTTGTGGCGCTGCCGTCGACAGCCGTACTCGCATTGCCGAGGATCGTGGCCGCGTTACGCACTTCAATGGGTACCACCGACGTACCCGTGAAGCCGGTGAATGCAGCCGGATCGGTGGGGAAGGTCATGGGGATTTCGCGCTGGGCGATGGGTTGAACGTCGTCCATGAACAGGAAATCCGCGCCGCCTGGATCGACGATAACATCGACGTTGTAGTCGAAGCCGCTGCCGCGCAGGGTGCGGTTATAGTCGCCACCAAGCACGCCGCGTTCGACGAAGTTGGACTTGCGCCACGCGAGGTTTTGGCCTTCCTCCGGCTGGATGCTGGGTACGCCGCTCGCGTAATACGTGAACCCGTTCGGCAGGATATCGCGCTGGCCGTCGGGATTGACGACTTCGACGTCGTAGCTGCCGCCTCCGCCAAATTGGGAGACGGGGATGCGGACGTTGACAATCTGTTGCAGGGGATCGCGTCCCGCGACCACGCTCATGGATTCGTAGGGGCACACAATGCCGCCGATTTTCACGATGCATCCGGATGCGAAGTTGAAGCCGACGATGTCCGCGCGTGCGTCGTCGCTGCCGGACGCACCGCTGCCTTGGAGGCTACGGTAGTAGTTGGGCGTGATTTGCGTGATGGACGGGCCTTCGAGGGCGACGGTGCGGTATTCGTAGTCGAGCGGATCCGTGGCCAGGCTGGAAATCGCGCCGTTCAAGGCGAACACTTCTACTTTGCCGGGTGTAGCCGCCAAGGGCACTTTGGCGCGGACGTGGCCGGAGGCCAGCCATACGACCTGCGTGGCGGGAGTCGCGCCGAAGCGAATGGTCACATCCGGATTGAACCCGGAACCGTAGACTTCGACCCAGTTGCCGCCCGCCACGGGTCCCCACTCGGGGAGCACCTGAGACACCACGGGGGCGTCCGCTGGCGCGGCGGTGTAGGTGAATCCGTTGCGAATGACCTGCTGGTGATTGTCGCCGCGCACGATATACACGTCAACGGCGCCGGGCGCGGCCGTCCATGAGGGGGGCGTCTCGCATTCGATGCTATTGTCGGACACCGTGCCATATGAAGTGGCTTCCGTGCCGAGCTTATTTGGAGGGCCGAAGTATACGGAGGTGGAGCCGCCCTCAAGGAAATTCAGTCCTGTAATCGTGACATCGGTGCCGCCAGCCACGGGGCCGCTGTCCGGATTGATAACCGGATTCGTCTGCCACACGAGGCCCCCGGTGGGGTTGCGGTAGATGAGCGAGTTGCGAACGCGCGCGTTGCAGCCGGTTTGGACGTAGACGCCTTCGGCGGTGTTCATCAGAATCGAGCAGTGCAGAATGTCGGCGTAGTACCCGGCTCCGCCGAGCGTGTCGCCTACGCGAACGCCTTCCGCACCGTTGCTGTTGATGCTGCAATTGGCGAGCAGAGGACCATTCTCGACACCCAGTTCTCCCGCCGTCAGGGCGGCACCGCGCCGTCCCTCAATGCGCACGCCGTTCGACGTGTTGTCGCGGATATAGCAGCGAGACAGCGTTGGACGGAATGGCGAGTCGTTGTCGTTATCCGATTCGCCGGTAATCAGGACGCCGTCCGTGCCGCCTTGGATGGCAATGCCGTCGATGACCAGTTGGTCCGTATCGCCGATGTTGTCCCTGCCATCGATGGTAATGACGGGCGCGCCGCCGTTGCCCAACAAGACCACGTCGAACGGGCCGCCGTTGATGGGGTCGTAGGGCACGCCGATGATGCGGATGTTGGCGTCGGCGTTGATGGTCAGGGGGAGGTTATTGTCGGCCACGGTCCAGGGGGTGCTGTCGGGAGCTTCGTAGATGAGGAGCAGAACCTGCCTGCCGCCATTGGTGGCGGCAACGGTGGCGTCATCGACTGCTTTCTGCAGGTCGGTGTATGGGGAAGCACCGTCGCCTTCGAAAGGCACGTCTGCGACAGGGCCTTTCCACGCGACGAGTATCGTGGCCGTCTGGCCCCAAGCAGGGGTAAGTCCGGCGAACAGCGCGACGAGAAACAGCCACGCGCCCAACCGGAGAATCGCTCGATGCCGCATTCCTGCCAACTCCTTACCCCCGATCCATGTCGTATACGGAAAGCACGAAAGTATCATCTACAGATGAATTCAATGCAGGATCAGAAAGAGGAATTCGCCTGGAGTCATTCTCCCTGTGCACTCTCTTCAGTTCCTGGAGTCTCATTTCTTTCGTTCCCATCTGTGCAATCTGTGTCATCTGTGGACAGTCTTCTTATTATCGTTCGTAGATTGTGCGCGTTTTGAGTTCGCCCATGACCTCGAACTCCGTATCGTCGCGCCAATTGACGATGCCGTCGCCATTGCCGTCGATGCCGACGCCGGCTTGCGCGGTCACCACAATCTCGAAGGTGTCCGACCGGGTTGTCACTCCGCTCGCTATACGCGAGTAGCGGTCTTTGATCTCCTCAAAGCGCTTGGCCGGGTCGGTCTCCGTCGGGTTGCTCAAGATATTCGGATACAACTCAAGCCCACGCAGGCCTTCCGGCAGATTGTCGCCCCGGACCACGAGTTCCGACGGCGTGAGATAGTAGCGGCCATCGAAGCGCTCGACGGGAATAACCGTGCCGAGGACATCGAAAAAGTCGGGATAGAACACCTGGCCGCGTTGCCCAACGACGACCTCCGTGCGGAGTTCGGCATTCACGCGGTCCGTGTCGGTCGGGTTGATGTTGTTCGTGTCCGGGAACGGACGCGTGTTGAAGGAACTCGGGACCACAACACCGGCGACGACAGTCTCGGGCGTGTACACGCCAAGGACGCCGGGCAGTCCAATCATGGGGTTAAACGGAGCACTCAGCGTAGAAGTGTAGTCGATGGTCTTCGCGATCGCCGTGTTGACGTTGAGGCGGCCAACCGTCTTTTCGCGGGGCGTCAAGACGACGCGGGCAATGCTTGGAATCCTGCCGGGCACGGACCAATTGCGCAGGAAAAGCGCTAGATAGTTGTTTTCGACCGTCACCACGCCGTAGTGGACAATGCCGTCCGTAGACGGGACAAGCCCGGCCTTCATGCCGTAGTTCTCGGGACGCGGATGCGTGGCATCCAAGACGCCGAGTTCGCCGGTATCGGGCCCATCGGGATTGAGGTTTGAGCCAGTGGGTCCACCTGACTCCTCCCAGCACCGGCGGTCGCCGTTAGTATCGGTAAGGACGGCGATATCCACGGCGATGTCGCCGAAGTCCATGGCCTGGTCCTCACGGTTGGCCAAGCCTCCTCCAAAGTCTAGCGTGAGTTCGGCCGATGGAATATTCCGCAGCCCTGTGAAGCTGGTCATAAATGCCACATGCACATCGTACTGCCCATTGGAAAGCCCATCGTCGCCATCCCAAACAAACAGAGCCTCGGAGGGTCGTTCCTCGACAGGGAGAAGACTGCTCTCAAGCGGCCATGGAGTCTGACCGGGATTGCCCAGTTCGATTTCACGCACGACCGTGGTGGGGCCGAAGTTCTGGGGATTGCTCGACGAATACATGACGGCACGCAACGCTGCCGGCCAACGGGACGCGAGTTCGGCTTCGCTGGCACCGGAGGGCACGGGGGCATTCTGGAATAACACCGGAGTGACCGTAGCGGCATCGCCCGTCAAGTTGAAAAGAAAACTTGGGGCCCAGGCCCTGGGTGGCAAGTATGTGGCGGCTGGGACTGTCCATTGGGCAAGTGTCGCATCGCTCGCAATCATGTCGCGCGTAGGGAACAACGGGAAAGTTTCTGCCTGGCCCACCGACAACGACAGCGAATCTGTGGTGGCGCTATCGAGGACGGCGCGCAGGTCCTTCGGGAAATCTTGCCCGAGCAGCACGCCGTCGCCGCGGAAGTCGCGGCCAGTGATGGTGCTGGATGATTTCAGGCCTTCGGTTCCGAGCGCACCTCTTACGACCGCGTTCATGTCTTGGACGAGGGTCAAGTGAGGCACGGCCATCAAGTCACCAGGAGAGGCGAACGAGGCGTTGCGCACTTTGGCCACCTTATACGTCCAGAGATAGGGTTGCTCGAGCGGGTTCAGGTAGACAAGCGCATTCGGGAACGTCGTCGCGCCTGCCGCCGAGAATTGCCGGTTGCCGGCCGTATCGAACAGGGGGTTTTCGAGGACGCGCGCGGAGAAATTCATGCGCAGCGGAGAACCGGAGAACCCATGGCCAAACAAGCGCCCGTTGGTTTCGCCCGTTTGCGCTTCCGAGGTCAGCGGCGTTCCTCCTAGGAGCGCGGCGTCAAGACGGCTGCTGCTGCTCGTCAAAGCGCCCGTATTGATGTTGTACGCAGGCATCCAACGGTTCGTTCCCGGAGACCAGTCGTCATAGTTGCCGTCGGTCGCCTGCCACCGGTTTTGTGTTCCGAACCGGTCGCCCATATAGAGCGGGTGCTTGCG
>JBHEKO010000781.1:0-2664 GCA_041859475.1 Candidatus Hydrogenedentales bacterium | reverse complement strand
GGGTATGTGTACACGGAGTACGCCACCAGCTTGGCCGAAATGGGGTTCGTGGTCTTTCTCCCCGATATCAAGGGCGACCCCATTCACTTCATAGGTTTGGAACTGTTTGTCGAGCCGCTCATTGAAACCGACTTTCCGACTATGCAATCCCATCTCAGTGCATTGACGGCAGACCTTATCGAAGCAACAGGCAACGCGGCGCTGGACAACTCGGACGTGTGGGCAATCTTCACCAGTTTCTACGAAGGGGAACTTCAGGATCAGGAACTTGCCGACCTATTCCGCGACAACCTCTTCGCCTATCGGGCGTATGCCCTTGATACCCTTGTAATGTCCATGTTCGATGCCACGGAGGATCCGGATTCTCGCCTATGCGGGAAGATCAACACCGATCGCATAGGACTCGAAGGTCACTCGCTCGCGCCCGATGAAATTATCGAGGCACTTGTGAGGAAGGAAGGCAAAGCCAGGTACGGGTGGGCCGACAGGATTCAGGTTGCTCTCCTGAAAGCCGCCTCAACGTGCCTTCATGGGGCAAGCAACTTCCAGTCTATCGAGACGCCCATCTTCTTCATGAGCGGCAAATACGACAATTCCCAAGCGGTCATTGAACCCAACTGGATCCATTTCACCGAACTCTCCCCGCCAGCCGGGTTCATCGTCTTCAACGGTTCCGGGCATATGGTCTTCATCGATCCCCCTATCGGGTTCCTCGGCGACGATCTGTTGCCGTTTATTAGCAATCCTATGGGGGTCTCGCTTCAGTCCTATACGCGAAATCGACGCGACATCCTTGACATCAGCGCCCTGATTTACTCGGCGTATCTGAAGCAGGACGCCTCCGCGCTCAAAGCGCTTGGCGATGGCGACTTGGAATTCCATGGCGAGTACCACGTGCGAAACATGGAGCCGGGAAGGTAGCGCGAACCCCCTGCATCACTGTGCAAAGACGCGAAAAGCCCACAGCACGCTGCCCGCGCTGAAACCGTCTGCGCAGATTCGGACGAACGGGCTTATGTTCCCAACTCCGCGCGCGAATTCACGCATGCCGTCACAGCGCCGACAGCCATTCGGCTCACGCGGCTTTCGCGGTGGGGTCTTTCATCCAAGGTTCATCCAGCACCTTCTCAATCTTCTGACCGGGATTCGGGCGCCAGCGCAGGCCGTCGGGGAAGACCGTCTCCCACACATAGCTGCCGGTCTCGCAGTTGGTCGTGATAAGTTTGGCCCCTTTGCGAACCTCCGCAAAACCATACGCCGCCCATCCCGAGGAACGCCCGTAGACAAGCTCGATCCCGTCGATGTTCCCGGAGTAGTCGCATACATGGTCGTGCCCGCAAAAGCAGGCGCGCACGGTGCCCAACGATTTCAGCAGCCCAAGCGCCGACCCGTTTTCGTCGCCGGAACAGACGGCTTCGAGTTGGATGCCCGCAGTCAGTTCCTGCGTCATCGCGTCCGCGTATTGCTTCAAGGGAATGTGGAAGAGGCCAAACGCCCCCGGTCGCTTCGCGCCGCCATCCCGCTCTTTCGCCAACTTCCCAAGCCAATCATGACAAGGGCCCACCAGCCCGTTTCGATGCGTGTTCAGACAAAGCAACTCCCACACCGGCTTTCCATCCGGGCCCAACACGTCTACCGTATAGTTGCCGTTGCTGGGACCGCCGCGGTAAGTGCAGTGCTCCGCGTCGTGAAAGAAATCGTGCCCCATGACGACGTCGTTCAATCGGTCGTGGTTGCCCCACGAAAACGTCCACGGACGCCCAAGCGCCGAAACGTGCTTCACCGCGTCCCGCATGAACTCCTCGCCCCTGCCGTCTTCATTGTCCATCCAGAGATCGCCGGTCATGGCGATCATGTCCGGCTGGTAGAGGTCGACAAGCTGCTTCAACTCGGAGATCGTCCGCTCGTAGGCGTTGGGCACCTCATCGCGCTCTTCGTTCAAGTGAATGTCGGTGATCTGCATCACCGTGAATCGCGACGGGTCCTTGATCGAAATCGTCCCCGTTGTCTCCGGATACTTCCCGGACACGGCAATTCCGGTCATCAGATCCGGTTCATCTTGCGCCCAACTTCGGCGATGGAACCCCCACGCAGCCATCGTGGCCGCTCCCGAACGGATCAGGAACTGACGTCGTGACGGCATCGAACTCATGACAAAGCCTCCGTGGCGTATAGGTTGAATCGATAGTCGACCAGGAACCGGCGAATTGTAGGCGATCCATCCGATGCCGTCAACGCGCATCGCAGACGTTGTCCGTAACGATCCCGTTGGGCGCGGCGGTTCAATGGTCCGGACAATTCGGGAAATTGACAAACCGAGTCCGCAAAGGGGACGATCCCCGTAGACACGCACGTATGGATCAGAGTGTGCTTATGCCGACAGCAAAACATCGATTTCGGATTCGCTCCTTGAGAAGCGCCGCTGCAATTGCCGCGTTCATTCTTGTTTCGATTTCCTCTGTGGTGGCTCAGGAGCCGCAGACGCCCAACGATTTGTGGCAGCAGGCGACGCTTTACCGGGACGAATGGGGCGTGCCGCATATTCAGGCGGATAACCTGGGGGCGATGGCGTTTGCGTTTGGCTACGCGCAGGCGGAGGACCATATCGAGGCGATGCTGCGCGCGTATCGAATCGCGAACGGGCGCGCGGCGGAAGTGCTTGGC
>JBHEKO010000583.1:0-3605 GCA_041859475.1 Candidatus Hydrogenedentales bacterium | reverse complement strand
TCGGTGATGTGGTCAGCGGGAACTAGTGGCTGGAACAAGTTTAGGAATGCGCCGTAACAAGGAGACGACGAAAATGAAACGCCAACAAGGCTTCACGCTCATCGAGCTGCTCGTGGTGGTTGCCATCATCGGCATCCTCGCTGGGATCATCATCCCCAATGTGCTCAATTACCTGAGCCGCGCTCGGGCAACCAGGGCCGTCGCGGAGATCAAAGGGATCGATCTCGCGCTCACGAAGATGCTCACCGACACAAACCGCCAGGATTTCCGATCGTTTTTTGAGATACCTACGGGCTCGATTTTCGACGGCATTTCCCATACGGAACTCGCAGCAGACCCCGCACTGTTGAAGTCGGCCATCGCCACCTACACCAACGCGTTCTATATCTTGCTGAAGCAGGGCAAGAACGCCGTGATTAACGGCACCGACATCGCGTTGAACGAGGAAGTGAGAAGGAAGCTGGGTACGGCCTACATGACCGACCTCGGGAAGGACCCTTGGGGCAATTTGTATCAGTTCTTCCCCGGGCCGTGGCGTTCGTCTGTGAACAACCCCTTCGTCGTGCGCGAAGCGGATGTGGACATCCCTGGTGGCTACCAAGCCGCGGACGCGCAAGTGGCCTTTACGGACGCCAATGGCGATATCTATGCGTTGGGCTTTCCCGCTCCTCGCAATGAGACAATGTATATCTACTCGCTAGGCGCCAATCTGGTTTCGAATCAGTCGTTCGACAATGGGTTCAACGTGCCGAACGTGGATGACGCAAATTACCTCGGTGATGAATATGTCGGCGGCGGCGACGACGTCAACAGTTGGGACACTGCAGGTTCTTGGGCTCCGTTCTACTAATCGTACGTTGCGCAAATCGCAACGCATGTGTCCGGCAACGGTATTGTGGTTGAAGGCTCGGGTAACAACAGGTTCGACGGGGCGGACGTGAAAGGATGCGCGTGAACGCGCCGAAAAGACATAGCACGGGCTTTACGCTTGTCGAACTTCTGGTCGTCATCGCCATCGTCGCGCTGGTCGCGGGGATAGCCGTGCCCGGCATGGCGCGCCTCATGGGGTACGGCCGCAACAACATCGATAACGCGGCTCGCGACGTGTATGGCCTGCTTCGCGCGGCTAACGTCTACGCTTCTACATTTCGCGTAAACACGGCCGTCGTATACACGGTAAGCACAGCCACCGACAGCGTGTTCAACGCGCCGGCCATGGTGGTCAACGGTATCGGCATGGCGCGGGCGCGCGCGTTCTCCAAAGAAGAGGTGGACCAGCTCGAGTCCGACGGCGAGAATGCGACGGTCGTCGAGAATATCAGGGCAAATCCCGACAGCGTGTACGTGCTCGTCCTCGGCGAAGAGGGGCGGCTGCGCAAACTGCCGAATTACTCGTGCATTCAGAGTTCTTCCAGCGACCTGAGCGAACTAGAGCTGGCTGCCAACCCAATCGAATTCGGCGACAGAATGTCGGTCCGGGGGATGCGCAGTATCATCCTCTACAATGAAGAGCGAATTGCCGATGACCTTACCGGCGCAATGACCTCGCGCTTTTCCAGAATCACTCCCGTTACGGGAACCGAGTTTGCGGGATCCCCGGCGCTTTACCAAGCGTTTCCCGCCCATGTCTTTTCGCCTGTTGGAATTATGGTGACTCCCGACACGCTCGGTGCGCGTTTTGTGTTGCCCGTGGGTTCCGCGCCCGATTCGGACCCCGAAGACCGCTTTGTCAATCTAGATGACCTCTCTCAAGGGCCAATCGCGCCAATCAACATTGAACTCTACCCGGCTACGGGGCGGGTAAAAATAGCCTCGTGAGGTGCACATGTTCTTGAAATCGCTGAATGAACGAGTCGGATTCTCGCTGGTCGAGGTCCTTGTATCGATGGCCGTGCTTGCCGTAGGCATCGTCGCAGTCACGCGGCTGTTTCCACAAGGGCTGCGCGCCACCCGCGTTGCCCAAGAGCGCACCATCGCCGCGGAGCTTGCGGATTCCAATCTGGCCCGCATGCGCATGTCCGGTATGGACAATCTCCTCGGCGTGATCCGCGCCAGCGGCCTCTACAACACGAGCGCCGCCGATACCGTCTACGGAGGCGGGCCGAACAACGACGGGATTATCGAAGGATACACGACGACCGTCACGCGCGCCGGAATCAATGACCGGCTTGTCCGTGTCACCTTTTCCGTGGAAATGCCCGACGGGCGCCTCGAAAACTTCGTAACCTACGTGACGCAATATTGATGCACGGAACGGACGAGGGCCAGGCGTCATGATGAATTGGGCAACACAAGCGAGTCGATGCGGCAGACTGGAAAGTCCGCCCTCCGGGGCGCGTCCGTGTGCGTCCGTGCGTGTCCGTGTTCGTCCATCCCACGGCTTCACCCTCATTGAATTGCTCGTGTCGGTTTCGATCCTGTTGCTCTTGTTCGGCACCATCGTCACCATGTTCGTCGCAAGCGTTCGCGCGGTCAAGGCAGGCTACCAGGTCGCCGAAGCCATGGAAACGCAGCGCGGCGCATTCCATATCATGGAGCAAGACCTCTCGACCGTCTTCACCAGCCGCGACTACGGCGACTACTACCAGTTCCACGGCGGCCCCTATGGCATGAGCATGGTCGGACTCATTCGGAAGGACGACAATTCCGTGACTCTAGGTCGCATTACGTATGTGCTGCATCGCAACGCACGTCCGTTCGCCATTGAAGTCGGAGTCGACTCCGCTGGCGATACCGTTTATGCGCCCACCATGTCGTTGCTGCGCTTTGTAGAGCCAGGCATCACGAGCCTCGACTCCTTCCCCTTTTACGATTCCAGCGGCAATCTACAGACTTGGGAAGATTTGGCATCTGATCCAGAGTTCGGAAGCAGCATCAAGCCAATTTTGGATGCCAGCTACGGCCCTGTCCCGAGCAATCCCGATTCTCTGACTTCCACACAAGTCGAATTGCTGAAAGCCAAGAAGCGCGAGTTGTGGATTCGAATGCTTTCGGGTCGCGAGAGTGACGTGCTGCCTGACGTGTGGATTACGGATGCTGAGCATAGGGCAGGCGTGACTCCGCAGCTTTATCTTCGCCTAAATAGCAGCGGAGAACCAGAACCCTTGGTCTCAGACGATTATATCGTAGCAGAGAACATCCGCAGTGAATTGGGCGTTCCCGGCGTGCCCGAGCCAGGCGACCCTCCGGTCACCTGGAGTCTGGAGCCATCGCCGTTGCCGCTCGACCCGGACGATCAGTCCTATTTCCCCTATTTCGTCTATGGCCGCATCCTGCCGGATACAACCTTCGATCTGAGAGATACTTCGACCAGCGATACGTGGTGGCGGACGTCCTGGAACGGTGCCGAGAATCTGGCGCATCTGAACAACCGCGATACGACGAATGATTTCGAGGCCGAGGGTGTTATGCGTGACTTCCTCGACGGCAACGGAACTCCGGTCTACGACGGCACGGGTTCCCCCTTGACCCCGCGGCTACCCGAGGCGATCCAAGTGAAGTTTACGTTCGTCTATCCCGCGCCGTATTTGACTGCCGCGCCCTACGAGCGCAACTACAAACAGATAATCGATATCCCGACGGCTTTCACGAGAACGACCCTGACG
>JBHEKO010000488.1:0-3357 GCA_041859475.1 Candidatus Hydrogenedentales bacterium | reverse complement strand
CTTTGCAGGTAATCAACGGAAATGGCGACGACGTTGAACATCTCCGCCACTTGGTCCGGGTCGGGCGCGCCGATGGCATGTGTGCCGCCCCAGTTGTGCACGCACAGCATGAGGCCCGTTTCGGGCGTGACGTTCTTCTGGTCTCCGCCGGGGTAGTGGAGGTACACGGGGACTGTGCGTGGCCCTGGCGCGAAGGCCCACTCCTGCGCAGGGATAGTCACGGTAGCGTTGGCCTGCGGAAGGATTGGCCAATCTTGGGCGTGGGCGGAAATCGCCATCGCGGACATGCATGCTGCCACAAATACCGAACGCATGCCGTTCCCTCCTTTTCGTCATGAGCCCAATCGCCCACTACTCGACGGTCTGCAGTCCCTCGGACATGACGTAGTGCTTCTTGATCGGGAATTCGTTCATCCATTCGCGAACTTCGAGCGTCTTCCATTTGCCCGAACCTTTGCCGCCGCCGGAGTCATTGTCCCACAACCATTTTGGGGTTGGCCAGAGGCAGTAGGTGGGATTGACCGCGCGGTAAAACTCCTGCGACACGCCGTTCTGACCGTGGTGCGCCATCTGCACATAGTCGCAGTGGAGGCGCTTGGCGTAGGGGCTTGCCAGCAGCTTGTTGCCGCCTTGGACACCCAAGTCGCCAAGGAACAGCACGCTCTTCTTTGCATCCGACACACGCAGCACTGCGCTCGAATTGTTCAATGGGTTGCTCTTGAATTCGGGGTTCTTCACGCCGAGTACTCCAATCTTCAAGCCATCTATCCGCAAGGTCTGGCCGAGCTTCAGTTCAATGAGATCGCGTTTCGCGCCGCGCATGGCCGCGACGAACTCGGCATACTGCTGCTTCTCCGAGTCGTCGCAGACTTGGTTGACCCAGTCCGCATCGGGTAAGGACGCGTAGAGGGAGCCGATTGTGAGACCCTCGGGGCTCTTGACGATCTCGCGCAAGGCGGTCATGTGGTCGTCGTGGGGGTGCGTAAGGAACCACGTGTCTACCTTGTTGCCGCGTGCTTTGAGAAACTCGCGCAGATACGGCGTGTCGCCCGCCACGCCCCCGTCGATGACGATGATCTTGCCTCCGCGCGTCTGAAGCACATAGGACATGATCTGCGTGTTAGTCTGGTTGGGCAGTTGCCATAGGGTGAAAGTCTTCGCTTCGACGGGCTTGCCGCATGACGGTGGCATGGAACAACAGCCTGCGAAGGCGGTCGAAAGAAAGAGCGTGAAAAGCAGGAACGAGACTCTAGGCATATTGCCCCCCGTGTTTATGGAATGGAGATAGGCCGCGGTGCATCGGCGCGTGACGTTGCGCGCAGCAAATCGGTCTATTTCGTTGGCTGTCCCCTCAATTGTCTGAATCCAAGTTGGTCCGTTCTGTGGATTAGCGGCATTCTATTCTGCCAGAACAACTTGCTTCCGTGCTCTATGCGGGTCAATCTAATCATTGTTCGCCACTCACTCTCAGGTCAAGTCAGAAGGAGGCTTTCGATGAAAAGAGTCATGAGTATATCTGTGGCAGTAGCCGCTGCTTTCGTTGCCGTATCCGTCTACGCCATACAGGACGATGCCGCTAAATCGAACTCTCTGAAGGCAGCCGTTGAGGACTTCAATGCCAAAGCACGCATGGACCCCACAGGGAAGTCTCAACCGCCTCTTACGGAAAACGAGGTGATCGCTGCTATCCGTGGCTGGGTTCCGGAATATACTGCCAGTGTTTCGGATGACGTGTATGCTCAATTTCAGCAGGTCGCCGAATCGGGCGAACTGCCAGAGGGGGCCGGACTGTCGTTTTGCTCGGGATGGGACGGGTATCGCGGATACAGTTTCTCAGTCTGGTGGATAGACATTACGCTCAAGACAGGCGAGAAGTCCGGATACACGTTCCGCATACGGGACCAGAAGATATCCTCGCGAAAAATGACGCCGGACGAATTGGCTGAATTGGAAAGAAATGCGAACCAATAGCGTGGCTATTCCGGTAGAGCCCGGTTCTGACGCGCTTACGGCGTCGAATACAGAAGACTGTCCGCGCCCGACGGCCATGCCTCGTTCTTCGTGAGCTTGGTCAGCCACTCTGCGTAGCCGCCGTCTTTGTAGACCTGCGCCGCGCGCCACACCATCGGCAGCAGCGGCCTCGGCACGATGGTCTTCAGGTTTTGCTGCGGCCACTTCCCGCGCTCGAAGGCGTGGTTGAGGATGTAATCCAGCGCCGCGCGGATGCTACGCCCGTCTTCCGTCTTGAATTGCCACAAGTCGATGCCGACATGCTCGCCAAGCCGCGCCAGTTCGAAGAAGCCGCGCAGATTCATGACGCTGTAGCTGTACGAGTTCGTGCGGGCAAGTTCTTCGGGCTGGCTGCCGTCGGGGGAAATCTGCGTGGCGATGCGTTGCGTGCCGGCGTTGGAGAGGACTTTCTTCGCCAACGCGTCATCGCCCGTGAACAACGCGAACGAGGCGACCTGCACGTCGTACCACGTGGCGTGGTTGTTCTTCGCACGCGATTCGTCGATGCCGTATTCGTGCGTTGTTAGCCACGAGGTGTACTCCTTGAACCACTTCACAAGACCGGACTGGTCCGAGTCCGTCCACGACTTCGATCTGGCCAAGAGCGCAACGGCATCAAGAAGCGCAGGCAAGCCCGCCGTATCGATGATGCCGACGCCGCGACCCTCGGAGCGCCCGGGAACCGCTTGTCCAAAGTTCAGATTCGGATTCATGCGCGACGCTTCATCCAGAAACCACGCACGCAGGAGACGCGCCGCATGTTCGGCGTATTTCTCTTCGCCTGTGAACCAATAGGCTTGGGCCAATATCGTGACGTTGCGTGCCATCGCGCCCATGCCTACGTTGTCGTACTTGTCGCGGTCGGGATTTACTTCGCCGTCTCTCCGTATGTACGGCAGCCCGTCCTTCTTGCTGGGATCAGGCCACCAATACGGCCCCACGCTCATGTAGTCGTGCTTGTCGCCGCTCGACGGCGTGAACGGCTTGTCCATCACCGAGAAGGGTCCGGCGTTAAGGGAGGCGTCCGCAACGGTTCGCAAAGCAGCCAGCGGAGCCACGAACGCCGGATCTCCGGCCTGCACCTTTGCGCGCGTGTCGACGAGCGCCTGACCGTCGAGGAGGAAGACGCGAGGAATCGTATCCGCCGCGGCGGCTACGAGCAGGGTCACGCACGTTATCGTCGCAAGTCTCAGCACAACCATGTTCCCCCCTCCATGCTTCTCCGGATAGTGGCGGTTTGCATTCCGCGCGACGCGATTCCGTATGCGCGGAAACCAGAGTATTACCCTTGGGTAGCGTGAGGCAAGTGGACTGCAAGGACAACTGCGTTTGCGTTCTATCGGATTC
>JBHEKO010000316.1:0-6866 GCA_041859475.1 Candidatus Hydrogenedentales bacterium | reverse complement strand
AGAGGGCAGGCGCTACAAATTCATCTTTCTCGTGGCTTATCGGATTTCGAGCATGCGGTCGATGGACAAGCGGGCGTCGCGGATGATCTGCTCGGGTAGCTCGACCTGATACTGCACCTTCTGCAAGGCTTCCAGCGTGTCTTCGAGTGTGATTTGACCCATGTGCGGGCAGCGGTGGCTGCATAGACGGAGCATTTCCTTTTCGGGGTTCTCCGCCGCAATGTTGTCGCCCATGCTGCATTCCGTCAGCAGTAGATAGCGTTTGGCGTCGCTCGTGCGCACATACTCAATCATCTGCTTTGTGCTGCCCGCCGCGTCGCAGACTTCCAGCACTTCGGGGCTGACTTCCGGGTGCGCCACGATCAACACGTCGGGAAACTGACGCCGCGCCATGGTGACGTCTTCTACCGTGAACAACTCGTGGACCTCGCACCGTGCGCTCCAACCGATGACCGCGCATTCCGGCACGGCGACCGCCTTTTCCGTATTCGCCAGCACGAACGGCAGCCCCATCTCTTTGGCCGTGTTCCGGCCCAGATACTCGTCGGGCAGGAAGAAGACGTGCTTGTGTCCCAGGTCCAAAACGTGGCGGACCACCTTGGCTGCGTTGCCGGAGGTGCAGCAATAGTCGGTCAACGCCTTCACGTCGGCGTAGGTATTCACGTAGCTGATGACCGGCACGCCTGGATACAGGGCCTTAAGCTTGCGGACGTCGTCCGCCGTCACGCCCGCGGCCAGCGAGCAGCCCGCCTTTGCCGATGGGATGAGCACGGTCTTGCTGGGGTTCAGGATCTTCGCGGTCTCCGCCATGAATTGGACGCCGCAGAACACGATGATGTCGGCATCTGTTTGCGTGGAAACGCGCGACAACTCCAGCGAATCGCCCACGTAATCCGGCACGCTGTGGAACAGGGCCGGCTCCATGTAGTTGTGCCCCAGAATAACGGCGTTCAATTCCGCTTTGAGGCGGTTGATCTCGAACGCGAGGTCCGCCTTCATCTGCAATTCGAACTCCGGCACGATGCCCGCCAACTTCGTTCGCATCAGCCTGAAGGCCTCCTCGCGAGTGGGGGCCTTCTGAATAGCGAGAGTCTGTGTCATGACGTGGGATTCCTTCGTAACCGGAGTGTCTCGAAACAGGGTGTGAGGCCCATTATTGATCGAATCCGGGCGGATCGTGCGTTCAGTAGATACGGCTAGGATAGCATCGCAAGAAAGGGGGGTCAATTAGTCCCAGAGGCGTCGTCCTGGGGGCATTCGTTGGGGGGAGTCGAAGAGGCGCTTTCGGCGAAACCGCCCTACCTTAGCCGCCCTACCTTAGCCGTCCTGCCCCGGTGGCCAAGCGGTTTTCGGTGCGATTGTCCAGGGAGGCGTTGATTGGTGAGCGTGGTTTTGCCCATACTATAGGCGTATCCACGCAGGCAAGGTAGCATTCACGTGTTTTGGCGACGGCGTCGCGCAATGACTTTCGTCCGTTCGCCGGTGAGCGGCGGCCTTGCGTTCGCTTGTATCCCAGGGAGTTCCTGTTGTGGTAACGCGCGCGCGTCGCGCAGGGAAGGCAGTGGCAATCGTGGAAGACCGAGACCTCAATATCGTGTTGATTGGCATGCCCGGCGTAGGGAAGAGCACCGTCGGCGTGCTGTTGGCCAAGACCCTCGCACGCGGTTTCCTGGATACCGACGTGGCCATTCAATCCGCGGAGAAACGCCGATTGATGGATATCATCCAGTCGCAGGGCGCAGAGGCATTCTGCACGCTCGAAGAGCAATACGTGCTGGGGTTGGAATGCACGGGGTGCGTGGTCGCGACGGGTGGGAGCGTCGTGTATAGCGAGGCGGCCATGAAGTATCTGCACGAGGTGGGGGTGACCGTTCATCTTGTGCTGCCGTTGGAGCGGTTGTCGGAGCGGCTCACGAATTTGGATATCCGAGGCGTTGTGCGCCTTAAGGGGCAGCCGTTGGATGCACTATACGAAGAGCGCATGCCGCTCTATGTCCGCCATGCGGACGTGGAGATCGATTGCACGGGCCTTACGCACGAACAGGTCGTCGAACGCGTCGTCCTGGTGCTCAAAGAGCGCGGCGTCGTTGGACCAGAGGAAGCCCCGCAATTGGCGCCCTTGGAAGCGGAACCGGCCCATCCCCCCGTGAATGTTCAGCGGGCGGTGGATTCCGATTTCCCGTCGCTGGTGGCCTTGGACAAGCTGGTGCCGGGGAGCAGCGAACGGAGAAGCTCCCTTTCCAGCGCGATCGCGTCGAAGAACTGTTACAAGGCGGTCGTGAACGGGGAAGTCCTCGGCTTCATGATTCTCGAAGAAACGTTCTACGGCCATGCCTTCATTTCGTTCATGATCGTTCATCCCGGGCATCGCCGGGAAGGGATTGCCTCGGGGCTCATCAATTTCGCGGAATCGGTGGCTCCGACCGACAAGCTTTTTACGTCGACGAACGCGTCGAATACGGAGATGCAGCGGTTGTGCGAGGCGCAGGGATTCACGCGCAGCGGGGCCATCGAGAATCTGGACGACGAAGATCACGAGATCATCTACTTCAAGCAAATCAAACGGGAAGAGGCGGACGCTTCGGCGGGGTGAGCGCCGGTGGGCTTCGGCGCTGCTCCGAGAAGAGTATGCATATTGCCCCAGGGTAGTGGGCGGATTCGTCTATTGTGGATTAGGCTGGCGTCAGCCGATGAAAGAACAACAGGAGGAGTTTTCATGAACAGGGTCATTGCTCAAACCGGACAGCGTGGGGAGTCGCAGGGGGTGCGGCCGGGTTGTTAGCCGTTTCGCAATGCGGGCGACCGCGTTGCATGCCGTCTCCGTCCAATCTACCTGCCTGAGCGAGTCTATCGCTTTCGACGCGTCGCACATCGCCGCTTCCGCGCGGATGTGACGCACGCGCACGTTCTTCCCGCCAAACTGTCCGTCTTGGATTTCCATACCGAACTAAACTAGGCCGCGCGGCTTGGGGTACTCTATTGTGCAGAGCGCCCCGCGCAAGCATTGCGTTCGAGCCGCGTGGGATACAGGAGAATTTACGGACATGACTCTCGAAGAACTGGGCTGGGACGCCCGTTTTGAAGCATTGATGGAACCGTTCCGAGGCGAATCGTGCGTGCCCGCGCGGATTACGCAGGAGCATCGAGGACAGTACGTGGCGTGTACGCAAGAGGGTGAGTTGCCTGCCGTGGTTACGGGGAAGTTCCGGCACGAGGCCGCTTCCCCCGGTGCCTTCCCGGCCGTGGGCGATTGGGTGGCCGCGACGGTAATCGACCAGGGCGCTCGCGCGCTGATACACGGTGTCTTGCCGCGCAAGAGTACGTTCTCGCGCAAGGCCGCGGGAGAAGCCGTGGAAGAGCAGGTGGTGGCGGCGAACGTGGATATCGTGTTGTTGGTGAACGGTCTCGACGGCGATTTCAATGCGCGCCGTGTCGAACGGTATCTGGCGTTGGCGTGGGAAAGCGGCGCGACGCCGGTAATTGTGTTGAACAAGGCCGATCAATGCGACAACGTCGACGCATGCATTGCGGAGGTCGAGGCCGTTGCCATTGGCGTGGACATTCTCGTTGTCAGCGCGCACACGGGCTTGGGCTTGGAGGGCCTGCGTGCCATTCTCGCGCCGGGGCGCACGCTGGCATTACTGGGGTCGTCGGGCGTCGGGAAATCGACGCTCGTCAACGCCGTGCTTGGGTACGAACGGATGAAGACGCACGCGGTGCGCGAGGACGATAGCCGCGGACGCCACACGACGAGCCATCGCGAGCTTGTCGCGATTCCCGGAGGAGGCGTGTTGATCGACACGCCGGGGATGCGCGAATTGCAGTTGTGGGCCGAAGGCGACGGAATAGACCGGGTGTTCGAGGACATCGCGCAGTTGGGCGAGAAGTGCCGGTTTCGCGATTGCCAACACATGGGCGAGCCCGGCTGCGCGGTGGAAGCGGCGCTAGCCGACGGGTCGCTGAGCGCGGCGCGGTTCGAGAGCTATGGCAAGCTGCGGCGCGAATTGGAGTTCCTGGCGCGCAAGCAAGACCGTGGCCTTCAAGCCGCGGAACGCGCGAAGTGGAAACAAATCCACAAGGAGATACGCCGTATGAACAAGCACTGACATGAATCCGCGCACTGGATGAATCAATGGGGGTCGCCTGGTGACGTCTCATTCAGCCGCAACGGCGGTCGAGCATTTCGGGTAGGTGAAGGGCGTCCCGGGCTAACGATCAAAGGAGACTCTTTCCATGGTTCATCACGTGCGTTCGACCCAGAACTATTCGCGTACACGCACTGCGGTTCTTGTCATTGCAGCGGCGTGCCTGGAGTTGTCCGCGTATGCCGGGCCCGCTGTAATCTCGCTCAAGGAGGCCGGCGGCGACAAGGTGTTTCAGTTGTCGCAGGCGAAGGGGGACTACGTTGCGCTGCATTTTTTGTTGAAGACCGACTGTCCGAATTGCCTCAAGACCGTGCGCGAATATGCGGAGAAGTCAAAGACGTTGTCGGGTGTTCAGAACATATTCATCAAACCCGATGCGGACGAGAATATAGTGGCGTGGGCCGCCCCGCTGAAAAGCGAGGGCGGCTTCGCTCCTACCATCTATCGCGACCCAGACGGCAAACTCGCCGCTGAACTCGGTATCCCCGATGGGTATGTGTTTCACGGTGAGACGGTGCACTTTCCTGCGCTCGTTATTTTCGATCCGGATGGCAAGGAAGTGTTTCGGTATACGGGCAAAGACACGTCGGACCGCTATCCGGTCGAAGCGTTCCTGACAAAACTGACAGAATTGCGGCATGCGCGCGCCGCGGTCCACTACAACCTCGACAAAGGCAAGGTCGCCATTCAAGGGTATGATCCGGTAGCGTATTTCGAAGGCGGCGCGCCCGTGCAGGGTAGGAAGGAGTTCCGCGCGGCGTATGGCGGAGGGGTATACTTCTTTGCAGACGCAGCGAACCGAGACCGGTTTCTCGCTAACCCGGACAAGTATCTGCCAGCGTACGGAGGATGGTGTGCGACGGCCATGGCCGTCGGTAAAAAGGTCGAAATTGACCCCGAGAACTACAAGATTACCAATGGCCGCCTGTTTCTCTTCTACAAGAACTTAATTCAGAACGCGCAGACTGACTGGAACAAGCACGAGGCGCAGTCGACGGTCGACGCCGACAAGTACTGGAAAGAACTCTCTGGTGAAGGTTGATTGACTCAATCCATCGTGCTAGGAGGAACCCAAGGCGTGTTGCCTGAAGAGCGCAGACTGCAGGAAACTCGGGGACGCGACAAGAACTGGCAGCGCTGGGGGCCGTACCTTTCCGAGCGGCAATGGGGGACCGTGCGGGAGGACTACTCGAAGCACGGCGACTCGTGGGGCTATTTCCCGCACGACCATGCCCGCAGCCGCGCGTATCGATGGGGAGAAGACGGGCTGCTGGGCATCACGGACCGCGAGTGCCGATTGTGCTTCTCGGTCGCGTTGTGGAATGGGAAGGACCCTATTCTCAAGGAGCGCTTGTTCGGACTCACGGGGCCGCAAGGCAATCACGGCGAGGACGTAAAGGAACTCTACTATTACCTGGACTCTACGCCGACGCATTCGTACATGAAGGCGCTCTACAAGTATCCGCAGGCGGCGTATCCCTATTCGGAGTTGGTCGAACAAAACGGCAGGCGCGGGAAGCACGAACCAGAATTTGAAGTGCTTCATACGGGTGTCTTCGATGACGGACGCTATTTCGACGTGTATGCGGAATATGCGAAGGATGCGCCAGACGGCCTGTTTATTCGGATCACGGTCGCGAATCGCGGGCCTGATGCCGCCACGCTGCACGTGTTGCCGCAACTGTGGTTTCGCAACACGTGGTCGTGGGGATGTCTGCACGAAGGGTGTTGGTTGAAGCCAACGATGCGGCGAACCCCGAGCGGTGCCGTTGCGACGAATCATGTCACGCTGGGCAAGCACCTGTTTCATGCGGGCCCGGCGCCCGACGGAACCCAACCGGCCTTGTTGTTCACGGAGAACGAAACCAATACGGAGCGCGTGTTCGGCACGGAGAAACGAATGCCGTACGTACGCGACGCATTCCATGAGTACGTGATCGATGGAAGGAAGGATGCCGTGAACCCCAAGGGGACCGGCACCAAGGTGGCCGCGCACTATCGTTTGGAAATTGCCGCGGGATCGGAGTCGACCGTTTGCCTTCGGCTGCATTCGGAGGAGGAAGCGCCTGCATCGGTTTTTGGCGCGCCGTTCGATAGCGTATTTGCGGCGCGTGTCGCGGAGGCGGACGCGTTCTTCGAAGCGCACGTCCCCGAAGGCGCATCGAAGGGTGAGGCGCAGGCAATACGGCAAGGGTATGCCGGGCTGCTCTGGTCGAAGCAGTTCTATCACTACATCGTCAGGGACTGGCTCGACGGCGATCCCGAGCAGCCCGCGTCGCCGGTGCAGCGGAAGCGTGGCCGAAACGCGGAGTGGCAGCACCTCTTCAATCGCGATGTCATTTCCATGCCCGACAAGTGGGAGTATCCATGGTATGCGGCGTGGGACCTTGCGTTTCACATGATTCCGTTTGCGCAGGTTGACCAGGACTTTGCGAAGAACCAGCTCACGCTGTTCTTGCGCGAATGGTACATGCATCCGAACGGACAGATCCCGCCTACGAGTTTGCGTTCAGTGACGTGAATCCGCCAGTCCATGCGTGGGCGTGCTGGCGCGTGTACAAGATGACGGCTCCGCACGGCGAGCGCGATACGCAGTTTCTGGAGCGGGCGTTTCAGAAGCTGGTCATGAACTTCACGTGGTGGGTAAATCGCAAAGACCCGGAGGGGAGAAACATCTTCTCAGGCGGGTTCCAGGGGCTGGACAATATCGGAGTCTTCGAC
>JBHEKO010000176.1:0-8588 GCA_041859475.1 Candidatus Hydrogenedentales bacterium | reverse complement strand
CCGGTGATTGAGCGCCGCCACTTCGATAATGATGGCGATGTTTCGACCGGGACGCACGGGGATTAGCAAATACGGCACGCGCACACCCAGGATGGTCACGTGTTCGTCGGTGAGGCCGGTCCGGTCGTACATGGTCGTCTGATTCCAGTCTTCCAACTCGACCACGAGTCCGATGCGTTTGGAATTACGGACATGCCCGACGCCGTACACGCTCTTGATGTCGATAATGCCGACGCCGCGGATTTCCATGTGGTGTTCGATCACGGGCGACGACTCCGCATACAGCGAGTCTTCCCGCCTGCGTTTCAACGCCACCACGTCGTCCGCGACAAGACGATGCCCGCGTTCGACGAGTTCCAACGCGACTTCGCTTTTGCCGATGCCCGGCGCGCCGACGATGAGCACGCCGACCCCGTAGCAATCGACAGTGGTTCCGTGCGCGATGGTCTCCGGCGAGAATTCTTCCGCAAGCTGCAAGATTACCCGGCTGATTACTTCGTCCGTGTTCTTGCGGCTGCGCAACACGGGAATGCCGCGCCGGTTGCACATGTCCATAAAGAGTTTACTGGGCGTCAATCCGCGCGATAGTAGAAAGGCGGGTATCTCAAACGAGAACATCCCGTCGAGCCGGTGCTTCAAGACGGATGGGCGTAGCTGTTCCATGAAATGGATCTCGGTGTTGCCGAGAATCTGAATGCGGTCGCTCGCGAAGTAATCGAGGTACCCGCTCAACGCCAACCCGGGACGGTTGACGTCGGAGGTGTAGACGGAACGCCCCACCCCCTGGAAGCCGGACATGACTTCCAGTTCCAACTCCTCCCGCATCTCATCCAGCAGACGCGCGACCGCAATACTGCTCTTGCGGTTGACGGGTAGATTCTGTGTGTCCATGCCTCCCTTGAGGGGTCGCGCGTCGGGCGCGACCCCGGCAACATTCTAGTGCTCAGGCTCTATCAAACCAAACGTGGCGTTATCTTTCGAATAGACCACATTTACCTTCTGCGTATCCGCGTTCACAAACACCAGGAACGTTTCGTTGGCCAATTCCAACTGGAGCGCCGCTTCGACCGCGCTCATCGGCTTCAAGGCAATTGGCTCCCGCACCAGGACATGATCACCGACCCGGATCGTTTCCGGCTCGAGGACCGCGTGCTCCTCTTCCAGCGCCTCCGCCTCGAATTGAGCAATAACTGCCTTGCCCTTGCGTGCCTGGAAACGCCGTTGGCGGTCATTGAACTTCTTGATCTGGCGGTCAATCTTGTCCACGACCGTGTCCACCGAGATGTACATATCCGGCGAGGATTCTCTGCCATGGATACGAACTCCGTTCGCATGAAGCGTGATTTCCGCAATGTGGCGGTGCTTCTCCACGCTCAACACAACATCGGCGTCGATCACCTTGTCAAAGTGGTTTCGAACTTTCACCAGCCGGGACTCGACGTGTGATTTGAGCGCGTCCGTGATGTCCAAGTGTCTGCCCGCTATCGATACACGCATAATGTCTTGTCCCTCCAATACTTATCCACCTTCGCGCACCTTTACGCAAACGGCGGATGTTATCACTCCGAGTTAACACGTGTCAATTCGTAGAAACATGCTCCTTCTGGTTGGAAAAAACACACCAAGGGTAGGGCAGGCCGCGTTGGCCCGCAATTGAGAGTGGCTGGATTCCGCGCATCCAAACGTCGGTCGCTGTAGAAGGATTGACTTGGCGTATCCCCTCGCGCCGTAACACAGTCCGCATTTCTCCTGGCGACTGACCGCGCAATCGCCTCAATCGGTATTGTACACCGAAATGCCCATTTGCGCGAGTCACAATTCGCTCACCCCGCACACATGATCTTGAATCCGAGTCGAAGCATAACTACAATGCGAATACTTCCTCAATATCTGAGTTTAGATTCATGGACGAGGAGAATGGCTGTGTCCGACACGCGAAGCACTCTGGGATCTGCTGGTCGCGAGCGCGACAAGGACCTTCAACGTTTGGCGCTTGTGGAGGCTGCCGAGCACGTCCTCAAGACAAAGGGGTACTACCTCACGACTGTCGAGGAAATCGCACGCGATGCCGGGTATTCCGTGGGGACCCTATACAATCTGTTTGGCAGCAAGGAAAGCCTGTATGCCGAGGTGATCGATGGAATTGGAAGACAGCTCATTGCGAGACTCGAGCACACGGCGCTGCGGAAATGGGACCCAGATAAGGCTGTAGAAGAGCTCATCAAGATCCGTTTGTACAACTATCACAAGGATCGGCTGTTCTTCCAAGCATTTTCGAGCGAAGGCCAGCTCGGAATTCAACCTGGGCCAACGGAGTTGCCGCCGCGCGTCACTGCCCTTTATGACAAGTATCTCGGGTCCGCCCAGGGGTTATTCAAGCGCGTTCTCGACCGCGAGGGGATCACGGGACCCAATCCCATGCACCTTGTTCTGAGCCTGGAGGCGATCATCCAGGTATTCATGGGCTATTGGACACGCCCCGCGCAATCGGATTCGACGGAGCAGATTGCCCGCCACATCAAGGAAATCCTAATTAGCCCTATCACGCTGCAGCGAATTGGAGCCATTCACGCAGCCAATGGGCCCTGCGATGCCGAGCGTCGCGAGATCCACCTAAGCCGTTTTGACTTGGAAAGACTGAAGGAACTGATCGAAGTCGCCAAGTGTTTCGGCAGCGAAAACCAACAATCCCACTTGGCCGAGCTCGAAAGCGAGCTGGGCAACGCCAAAGTTGTGAGTCCGCGGGAAGTTCCACCCGACCTCGTCACGATGAATTCCGTGATTCAACTGCGCGACCTGGATTCCGGACAAGAATCCGTTTGCGCGCTTGTGTTCCCGCGCGACGCCGAATCGAAGCGCGAAAACACGTCCATCCTAAGCCTCCTGGGGACCGCGCTCTTCGGCGCCCGCGTAGGCGACATTGTCACAGTCAATGAGCGCAAAGGGGCCAAACGCCACCGAGTCGAGGCCCTACTCTACCAACCCGAAGCCGCCGGTGATTATCACCTGTAATTCGGGCCACCTCTGCCACTTGACTTGCTATTCGCGGTTTCCTCATTAATATGCGCTCCATAGCGAGCCTATCCTCACTGTAACTATTCTTCGCGCGCGAAACACTAGTAAGTAGGGCAATCGCAAGAATCATTAAAGCCTCCATTTTACTATTGCCCATCACTTAGAACATGTGATACAGTTGATGCGGGGAGTTATAGCATGTGCCGCCACACGCCGCCTGGCCGAATACTAGTGTTCATGAGTATCATCTTTCTGCTTCTTACAAGTCTGATCTTCCATGAAGTTGCGGAAGGACAGCGGACGGTGCAGGGCGTGGCCGAAGACTGTGTCTATGTCGAAGGCGGAACCGTCATCCGGCACGGAATCGACTGCTATTGGGTCGACCAAGGCATGGAACCAGCGCCTGCCGTAATACTCATTCATGGCGGAGCCTGGATATGCGGAGACAAGGCCGATGTTCGCGATCACGCGAAATGGCTGGCCCAACAAGGCATTTCGGCATTTTCCATCAATTACATGCTGGCTCGGGAGGGACGGCCTTCCTATCCCCGTGTCTTGGACGATCTCGACCAAGCCATCGAATGGGTCCGCTCCCAAGAGTACGTGGACAAAGACCGCATCTCACTTGTGGGATTCAGTGCGGGCGGGCACCTTGCGCTCATGTACACGACGCGGAACAGCGGACTGAAAGCCGTCGTGAGTGTCGGTGGTCCCACCGATTTAACGCAGTGCCCGAGCTTGACTGGTTACATTCAACTCATGTTGGGGACAGACTCCCCCGAGGCCTTTCGAGCCGCCAGCCCGGTCCGAGCCGTGCAGGCCTCCTCTTCTCCGCATTTGGTACTTATTCAAGGAACCGAGGACTTTCTTGTCCCCGTGGAAACACAGGCCTACGCATTTCCAACCGTACGCGGAGGAGACTGCAACGCCGTTCTGGATGTCTACCGCTTGGGAGGCGCCGATCACGTATTCGGCAACGACGTGGATAAGCTGCGGCAGATTATTTTGGGGATCGTTCAGTAACGCCCCGTGCCAGAATGAGAAGGAAAGTGGTAGCCCGTGGGGGATTCGAACCCCCGTGACAAGACTGAGAATCTTGCATCCTAACCCCTAGATGAACGGGCCACAAACGCTGCGGAACCGCCTGCGCGTTTCCGGTATATACATGGTTGCCGGACTAGGATTCGAACCTAGAATTCCCTGGTCCAGAGCCAGGAGCCTTACCAATTTGGCCATCCGGCACAAGCTTTCGCGTATCTTAACGAACCGTGCCTTTGCGTGTCAAGAAATGTGCCGAATTCAGGGTCGGCTCGGCGGCTCGATGCGGCAGATTCACTCCCTGTCCCATTTCAGAATCCACGGATCCTTTGTGGCGGCCTGAAAGGCTTTCAGTCTGGTCTTCAAATCGGCGAGTATGTCGGCGTGGTTTGGATCCAATGCGAGGTTATTCACTTCGTTCGGGTCGGCCTCAAGGTCATAAAGTTCAAAAGCCGGGCGGTTGCGATAGGCCTCCACCGAGCGCGGGCCATAGTGGGAGTTGCCTCGGGCAAGCACGGCTTGCCACGTCTTGGACCCCCACAGGTCGGAGGCAAAAGGAAAATCCAGACCGTGTGCAATATTCCATATCAGTTTGTGCGTGCGCGTCCGGATCATTCGCATCGGGTAGTACATCGTGACTTCATGAAAGGTGTGGGATGCATAGGTCTCATCCCACCCCTGGGGGCTGTCGCTTTCGACGGCAGAGAGAAATGAGCGTCCGTGAAAACCGGCAACCGGGGGGACTTGAGCAAAATCAAGGATAGTTGGAGCAACGTCCGCCCACGTCACCATCGCGTCGCATACCGCTTCCCTTCGGGTGGAATACGGATTCCTAATAACGCATGGAAGGTGAATGCCCGGCTCGTAAAGATTCGTCTTGGCTCCGGGAAACGGCATGCCGTTGTCGGACAGACAAATGATCAACGTGTCGTCCCAATGGCCCGTCTCTCGAAGGATTTCTTGAAGCCGAACCAATCCCGAATCGGCGCGCTGAATCGAAGCGTAGTACTCGGCCAGTTCCTCCCTGCTTTCGGGAAGGTCCGGCAAGAACGCCGGAACACGAACATCCGAAGGACTAATAGGTTCGGAACCCTCTCGCTTGAATGGGCGATGAGGTTCGGTCACGCAGAAGTACAGGAAGAACGGCGAACTCTCATCGGAAGCGATGACTTCGCGGCAATTGTCCGCCATGGCAACCGGAGACGCTCCTCCGATAGTGTGCTGAAAATGATACGTGTCCTTTGGCGCGACGTGGAACTTGCCGGCTGAGGCAGTTCGATAGCCTGCCTCGGCAAGCAGCACCGGCAGGGTCTTCAAATTCGAAAAGGATGCAAAATGATGGTAGGAGTGTTCGAGCCCATATTGTCCATTCGCATGGTTGTGCATGCCCGTGAGCAACACGGATCGGCTCGGACTGCAACTGGGGGTGGTGCAATACGCGGAGGTCATACGGACACCTTCGCGCGCGAGTACATCGATCCCGGGCGTCTTCACAATGGGGTTGCCGAAGCATCCGGCGTCGTTCGTACCTTGGTCGTCGGTTACAAACAAGACTACATTTCGCTTACGCGCGCTTCCCTCGGCGGCGGTGCCCGGCAGCGCTGCCGCCGCGAGAGAACCTATGCCGACGGATACCATAAACTTGCGGCGATTCATCACATCCCTCCTCCCCTTCTAGACAGGGCACCCCTTGTCATTCAGCCGGAAGCCATGATAGCGGTCTCTTGCATGACGATGCGCGTCTATTGCGAAGTCGTGTCGAACGAAATAGACTCAACCTGAAGCGGAAGAACCGCCAGCTCAGTTTACTACTTGCTCATCCACCAGAGCATCGTGCTGCTCACCAAATCGTGAGCGTCATGGTGAACCCAATGACCGGCGTCGGGCACCGTGACGAGCATGAGCGGCTGTTCGAGCCAATCCCAGGTATCGTTCAACATCGCGGGAAGCAGCGCCCAGTCTTTCAGCCCGTGAAACATCAAGACTGGAGGCTTCACCTTAATGACTGGCGACGTATCCTCCGTGTAAGGCTCGCGAGGGTAATTGGCCTTGTAGTAATTCAACATCGCCACGAAGTCCGACTTCCCGAACGCCTCCACGTAGCGCGCCCGCACGGTTTCGTCCATCTTGCCCACGACGTCGACCAGACCCTCCGGTGTCAGCGCAGCTTCGGCGCCTTCCTGCTGAAAGGTGCGCGCATACGCGCTGTTTCTCTGTTGCTTCGGATTGTTCGTCAACTCGCGGCGCAGTCCTCTCGGATGCGGCAAGTCGCACACCACGAGCTTCTCCACCTTTTCGGGGAATGCCATGGCCACACCCCAGGCAACCGCGCCGCCCCAGTCGTGCCCGACAATGATACCCTTCTCTTTTCCCACATGCTGCATCACGGCCAGCACATCGCCGACGAGCAACGGCATGGCGTAGTTCTCCACGCCTTGTGGCTTATCGCTCAGGTTGTAGCCGCGCAAGTCGATGGCCGCAACCTGGAACCGTTCGGATAGCGCATCCATCTGGTAGCGCCACGAATACCAGAAGTCGGGGAATCCGTGGATCATGATTACGAGCGGACCCTCGCCCAGAGTCGCGTAGTGGATGCGGACGCCGTTGTTGTCCGCGAAGTCGTGTCGAACACGGTCGAAAACATCGGGCTTTACCGGAGCATCGGGAGCAGAAAGAGCAAGCAAGCCAAGCATGGGAGCGGCGGCGAGAGAAGTCATGGTCGTCTCCTTTGGGATAGAACCTTGCGTTTGCAGCGCACGATGATTCTGCATGCACGCTACGTTCATCGCTCGTTCCAGGACGTCCCAATCCTATCGCAGAGGATGCGACGAGACAAATTGAAGTGGAATCCCGGCACGCATTGGGATACTCTTCTCACAATGTCTAGTTCCTCGAAATTCAGTGATAGCCATGAAGCCGTAAATCGCGGTCATCTACTTGTGTTGCTTGCGGCATTCTTGGGGTGGCTCTTCGACGGCTTTGAAATGGGCCTGTTTCCCATCGTAGGCCGCCCCGCGCTGCAGAGCATGTTCCACGGGGCAGGAAACGTCGACGCTTTCGTCGGCCAGTGGATGGGGATCATCACCGCCTTGTTCCTCGTCGGAGCCGCGCCGGGGGACTCATCTTCGGCTATCTCGGTGACCGCATCGGGCGCGTCCGCGCAATGTCGCTCAGCATTCTCACCTATTCCATCTGCACCGGCTTGGGGTATTTCGCGCAAGAGCCATGGCATCTTGGCATGTTCCGCGTCATTGCCGCGCTCGGTATGGGCGGCGAATGGTCCCTGGGCGTTGCTCTGGTGATGGAGTGCTGGCCGGAGCGGCTTCGGCCCCTTATGGCAGGCATCATTGGAGCTGCGGCCAACGTGGGTTTTCTATTGGTGAGCTTTATCGGCCAGAGAATTCCGGTAACGCCGGAATCGTGGCGATGGATGTGGCTCGTCGGAGTGCTGCCTGCGTTTATCGTCTTCTTCATCCTGAAGGCCGTTCCCGAATCCGAACGCTGGAAGGCAGCGGTGAAGCATGGTCCTTCGGCTCCATTGCGCGAGGTATTCAGTCCCGCCTATCTGAGAAACACCCTGCTAGGCATTACGTTCGCATCCATCGCGCTGATTGGCACGTGGGCGTCGGTGCAGTGGATTCCGATATGGGTCGATCAACTCGTCGGCGCCAGCCGTCCCGAGGCCAAGGCCACGGTCGGCATGTGCAGCGCATTCGGGGCGATCGTCGGTTGCCTGATAGGTCCGTTGATCGGCGGACGTATTGGTCGCAGGTCGGCCTTCTTCGGGTTGTGCGTGGGTTCGCTCCTTTCGTGCGCCTTCCTGTACCGCGGCGGTTTGGAGTACGGATTCCTGTTCGGTTCCACGGTCTTCGTGGTCGGCTTGTTCACCGCATCGTTCTACGGATGGTTTCCACTGTACCTTCCGGAGTTGTTTCCGACGCGTATGCGCGCCACGGGTCAGGGCATCTGCTACAACACGGGGCGCGTCTTCGCCGCGGCGGGGGCCATTTCCGCGGGGCAGCTTGTCGGCTATTTCGATGGCGACTATGCGAAGATGGGCGCCGTTATCACCTTGATCTACATCCTGGGCATGGTCCTCATCTGGCTTGCGCCGGAAACCAAAGGCGAGCCCCTACCGGAGTGATCTCGCCGGCGCCTTCCGCGCTCCACAGAGGCGCGCCCATCATCAACATGCTGACACATCAAAACGATTCTCGAAAGTTGCAGCAGGGGCTACTCCCGCTCGGATTGCGTGTTGACTCACCCGGAAAACACCCGAACGGTGATTCTTGAACGCTCCGGGGGCCTCCAGTAGAATGAAGCGCCGGAGACCCAACTTGTCGAGCGTTCCGACGGCCTCGCCGTCCGAAGCGCTTGGCCGCAACCGGCACTGTGTCTCAGACCCGTGGAATGGAATCGCACGTGGATGGACCGGTAATCGAGCGGGCGCCTGCGCGGTTCCATCCCCCACTACCGTAAAGAGAGACTGATGGCGGATACACGAGAGACCGGACTGAGCACCTATCTGGCCGAGA
>JBHEKO010000081.1:0-3474 GCA_041859475.1 Candidatus Hydrogenedentales bacterium | reverse complement strand
GCAGACCTACAGGTTACTAGACGAGAAAAGGGCAGTGGAACCCCGTTCGTGAGGCCCGAAGGTCTTAGATATCCCGGATGTCGGGAATCTCGAACTTCGTGAACGCCCCCAGCAGCGTCGGCACTTCACCGATGACCGGGGCAAACCAACTCCACCACCAGGCGCGGGCCGGCATACTCTTCGTAACTATGCGAACGTGCTTCATTGTACGTTACCCTTTCGCGACGCATATCCCACGGCCAAAGCCACGTGATACGCTGTTGTCATATCCGCGTGTGAACGATGTCACAATCGCGGAAGCGCCGGAACCAGCAGCCTTCGGCTACTTCTTCCGACCCTCCTTCCGCATGCAAAAACCGGAAACAAAGGCGACGATACTTACTTCTGCAGGGCGTTGTCGATCAGCGACACCAACCAGCCAGCGCGATCTGTCGTCAGCGGCAGCGGTCCGAAAATGTTCTTGAATTCCACCCACGCAACTTGCTCAGCGCGAGCCGGCTTCGACACCATTTTGGTATGCTTCATATTACGATTCACCTCCCTTCCTTCCGTCTATGGTCTGGTGGAGAATCTATGGACTCTCCTCTCCGCGTCTCCGAAAACGAGGAACGCTTCCGGATCATGCTAAAGCACGGAGTAATTATGACGCAACAACGGCTATTTTTCAAGCCCTTAACATAGCGTACACTATATATTGCGTCACTTCACTCGCTTATACAGCCCATCTTTCGTGATTTTCGCCGTTTTTAATCGAATTCCAGCCGAAACTTTTCTCAATTATCGCCAACCCGTCAAATGTCTATCACGTCCAGCCCTGGAATGGACGACTCCAACGGAATCGTCTCGATATGCGTCGCCCCCAGCTTCGCCAGGTCAAAACGCGCCTTCGCAAGCGGCAGCGTCTTGTTCGCCGTATCCAGCTTGATTGTGAACTCCGTGAAGTGGACCCCTTCCTTCACCGTCGGCTCGTCGCCGAACAGGCGGTTGGTCCGCAGGTAGTTCATTAGCCGTTCCACATCGTCCGTGCGCGCGTTGAACGTGAGCAGGACTTTATTCTCCGCGTAGATCGATCCGTAGAGGTTCAGCAGAAACATGCGGGCGAGGTCGTACTTTTCCGGCGAATCCTTGATCGATGGATTGGTCCAGATACCGGCCTCGGATTCCATGATCTGGTCGACGATGTGCAATCCGTAGTTCGCGATGGCCCCTCCGGTCTGCGTGATTTCCAGTCCGAAATCCACCGACCCACCCTTGACCTTTGCCTCGGTCTTGCCCCACGTCTCGTAGATCACCAAGCCCTTGTCGATCTTCGGCGGCGTCTTGTATTTCTGCACGCTGAATCCCATGTGCGATTCGCCGAACCCAAGCGCCTTCGCCTTCGTCTGGAACCATTCCAACGCCAGATAGGGCATCTCCGAGACCATGGTAAGCAACGGCTTCGTCTTTAGGAGGCCCGCCAGCCATGCATCGCACGAGGCCTGCGGTTCCGTGGCGATAATGACGATGCGTACCTCGCCGCGTTGCAGCGAAAGAACCTTCTTAAGTTCGATGGCCTGGTTGTATTCGTACTTGAACTCAAGCACGCGCTCCCGCACCCAATCGTCGCCGCCGATAGCGATGTCGATTTCGCCGAGGGCAAGTTGCGACCCGAATTCCTGGGGGCGTCCATCCCATCCCACCAAGAACGACGTGACGGGAAACGAACTCGGCCCGCCTTTGTCGTACCCTTTCGTTGCAAACCCCGCGTGTTTCAGCAGCGCGATAAGGCTTCCGCCCCGGTTCGGATCGGCCAACGACCCCGCCGGCAAACCCACGATCAATCGAGCGTCACTCATGAAAAACCACCTTCCACCAGTACCGTCACTTCGGAGGGCGGGTTTTCTAACCCGCCTCTAGCTTTCTCTTTACTTAACAGTCGGCTTCCCAAATCGCGCCGCAAATCAATCCAATCACGGCGGACCTCAATCCAATGCGGCGGACAAGAATGTCCGCCCTCCGTTATGCGACCCATTTTGTGATACCATATCATTTTTGCCACGTTTCTTTGAACAAGGAGTCGCTACGCCATGGTTCTAGCACCGCGCCGCAACACGGTGGGGGTACTCGTCGGGGACATTCAGGTCGGCGGAGGCGCGCCCGTGGTCGTCCAATCGATGACCAACACGGAAACGGCGGATGCCGCCGGAACGGCCCAACAAATCCTCGAACTTGCCGGGGCCGGCTCCGAACTTGTCCGCATTACCGTCAACACCGCCGAGGCCGCCGCGGCCGTGCCCGAAATCCGCAATCGCGTCCGCGACGCGGGGTGCACCGCCCCCATCATCGGCGATTTCCATTTCAACGGCCACAAACTCCTGACCGACTACCCGGACTGCGCCGCCGCCCTCGACAAATACCGCATCAATCCCGGCAACGTGGGCCGGGGCTCGAAACGCGACGTCCAGTTCGCGACGATCTGCGCGATCGCCGTCGACCACAACAAGCCCGTCCGCATCGGCGTTAATGCAGGCTCACTCAATCAAGAGTTGGTCATGCGCACTATGCAGGACAACACCGACCACGACTTGGGCAAGACCTCCGAGCAAATCGTCAACGAATGCATGGTGATTTCCGCCGTCCAATCGACTGAACTTGCCCTCGAATGCGGCCTGCGCAAAGACCAGATCATCATCTCCTGCAAGAGCTCCACGCCCTTGCACCTGCTTGAGGTGTACCGCAACCTCGCCGCGCAAACCAGCCAACCCCTGCACCTGGGCCTCACCGAAGCAGGCATGGGCACGAAAGGCATCGCGTGGTCCGCCGCGGCACTCGGCGCGCTGCTTACGGAAGGTATCGGCGACACCATCCGCGTGTCGCTCACGCCGCGTCCCGGTGGCGACCGCCGCGAAGAGGTCTACGCAGCCTGCGAAATCTTGCAGGCGCTCGGGCTGCGCTCGTTCGCGCCAAGCATCACCGCATGCCCCGGCTGCGGCCGCACCACCAGCACCGTGTTCCAGCAGCTTGCCGAGCAAGTGCAAGGCTACGTGCGCGACAAAATGCCGGAATGGAAGAAGCAGTACAAAGGATTCGAAGACCTCAAACTCGCGGTCATGGGGTGCGTCGTCAACGGCCCCGGCGAATCCAAGGCCGCCAACATCGGCATCAGCCTCCCCGGCTCCGGCGAAGCCCCAAGCTGCCCCGTTTACGTCGACGGCCAGAAATTCAAGACATTGACCGGTTCCCCCACCGAACTCGCCACCGAATTCCGCGCCATCATCGACGAATACGTCGCAACAAAATACGCCGTGTAGGCAGCCTTTCCACGGGAAGGTCTCGCTGAGCGATCCCTGCGGAGAATCCGATAGAACGCAAACGCAGTTGTCCTTGCAGTCCACTTGCCTCACGCTACCCAAGGGTAATACTCTGGTTTCCGCGCATACGGAATCGCGTCGCGCGGAATGCAAACCGCCACTATCCGGAGAAGCATGGAGGGGG
>JBHEKO010000017.1:0-5694 GCA_041859475.1 Candidatus Hydrogenedentales bacterium | reverse complement strand
CCAAGACCACAACTCCTAGTATTTGCGCCCCAATTGGGTCTTCGACACGGCGCTCTTCACTTGACTTGCCCCGACCCCTATGCTATCTTCGGCCACTATACCATATCATTCCAACGAGTTACGGAGTTCCGCACGTGAAGTTCTTGGTTCTTCTTGGCGACGGCATGGCCGACTTTCCAATTCCCGAGCTTGAGGGGCGCACGCCACTTGAAGCGGCAACCACCCCTGCCATGGACGAGGTCGCGCGTACCGGTATCTGCGGCTTGTTCAATCCCATTCCAGACGACCTGCCTCCGGGAAGCGACATCGGCAACCTCTCCGTCTTTGGGTATGACCCGCACGCCGCTTTTACGGGGCGAGCCCCATTCGAAGCCGCTCAGCAGGGAATCCGTCTCGGCCCGGAGGACATTGCATTTCGGTGCAACCTCGTAACCCTGAAAGACGGGGTTATGAGCAGCTTCACGTCGGGTCATATCAGCAGTCCCGAAGGCGCGGAGATTATAGCAAGTCTCAATGCCGCCATGTCCGACTTCCCTATCGTCTTCAACCCTGGGGTTAGCTACAGGCACATCGCCGTCATCAAGGAAGGCAAAGTTTCCGGAGACGCACTCGCCGCCGTCGAATGCATGCCTCCTCACAATATCTCCGATCAAGCATACGCACCGCATCTGCCCAATGGTTCCGCGGGAGAATTCATTCGTGCACTCATGGCGCGAAGCGCTGACGTGCTCAAAGGCCACCCCGTGAACGAAGCTCGCATCGCCGCGGGAAAACTTCCCGCCACATCCATCTGGCTGTGGGGCCAAGGCCGGGCGCCGCGCATGCCCTCCTTCCGCGAGCGGTTTGGAATCGACGGCGCTGTCGTCTCCGCGGTAGACCTCGTGAAAGGCATCGGAGTCTGCGCGGGACTTGAGGTTCTTAACGTTCCCGGTGCAACTGCCTATCTCGATACGGACTACGAAGGGAAAGTGGCGGCAGCCTTGGGCGCCCTGGATCGCGTGGATTTTGCGTATCTTCACGTCGAGGCTCCGGACGAAACGGCCCACGAAGGCCGCCTCGATTTGAAGCTACAGGCGATAGAGGATTTCGACAAGCGCGTGGTCGCCCCCTGCCTGGAATATGCGCGCGACCGCGGCGATGTCCGCATCCTCGTAGCGCCCGACCACATTACCGCCCTTTCGACCAAGACGCACGCGGGTGGCCCGGTGCCCTTCGCCCTGAACGGGCCTGGTGTAATACCTGACGACTCCACTAGTTATTCGGAACGCTCCGCCGAGGCGTCCGGACTGCTGTTCCCCGAGGGGCATGACCTCGTGCCGGTTATGCTACAATCCGCGCGTATCGCGGCCACCTCCCAGCAATCCTAACCGGCCTCGCGTTCTGTTGTTTTGTTCTCTATATCCGGGAGACCTTTGGCGTGTCACAACGAGTTGAGCTCTACGACGTGACCCTGCGCGACGGCGCACAGGGCCGCATGGTCAAGTTTTCATCCGAAGACCAGCTTCGCGTGGTCCGTGCGTTGGACGACTTCGGGGTCTCCTACATCGAAGGCGGGCAGCCGGGGTCGAATCCCAAAGCGGCAGAGTTGTTCCAACGCGCGAACGACATGGAACTCAAGCACGCCAAGATGGCGGCCTTCGGCAGTACGCGCCACACGAAGTGCACGGTCGAGGAAGACCCCAACCTCGCCGCCCTGCTTGGAGCCAATACGGAAGTCATTACCATTTTCGCGAAGACGTCGCCGACCCACGTCAAGGAAGTCCTCCGCGTGAGTCTTGACGAGAATCTGCGAATCATCGCCGAATCGGTTGCGTACCTCCGGTCACACAACCGGCGCGTCTTTCTGGATGCCGAACACTTTTTCGATGGTTTCTTCGAAGACGCCGAATATGCCTTGTCGGCCCTCGAAAGCGGGTTTCGCGCAGGCGCGGAAGTCTTGGCGCTCTGCGACACAAACGGCGGTTGCTTGCCGTGGCAGATCGAGGACGTTGTCCGGACGGTCAGCGGTCGCTTGCACGACGCCCCCGTGGGCATCCACGCGCACAACGATTCGGCCTGCGGCGTGGCCAACACCCTCGCGGCGGTCAAGGCCGGCGCGGTGCACATCCAAGGCACGATCAACGGATACGGGGAACGGACCGGCAACGCCAATCTTTGCAGCATCATCCCCGGCGTGCAACTCAAGATGGGAATCCCGCTTGTGTCCCCCGAGAAGCTGGCAGGATTAGCGCCTCTGTCTCACCTCATTGCCGAGCTGGCGAACATGTCCCATCGCGATTTCGATCCCTACGTTGGCCGCGATGCGTTTACCCATAAGGGGGGAATGCACGCCGACGCCGTGAAGAAACTCAAGAGCAGCTATGAGCACATCGAACCGGAGCTCGTGGGCAATCGGACGCACATCTCCGTCAGCGAGATGTCGGGCCGATCGAGCTTGCTCCAGAAGGCAGCCGAGCTGGGCATCGAACTGGACAAGAACGCCGCCGAGACGAAAGCCGTCCTGCACAGGGTCAAGGAACTCGAGAACGAAGGATTCGAGTTTGAAGGCGCGGACGCATCGCTTGAGCTGCTGATTCGCCGGGCCCAGAAGCGCCACCGGTCGTTCTTCAAACTCCGCGGATTTCGCGTGTGGGTCGAGCGCCACGACGATTCGCACCCTGCCGTGTCTGAGGCCACGGTGCGCATCGAACTACCGAACGGGGAAATCGTGCACACCGCGGGCGAAGGCACCGGTCCAGTCGATGCCTTGAACTGCGCGCTCAGACGGGCGCTCACGTCCATCTATCCCGAGTTGAACGACGTACACCTCGAAGACTACAAGGTGCGCATCCTCGATGCGCATGCGGCAACGCGCGCAAAGACCCGCGTTCTCATCGAATCCGCCGACGGCGAAACCGAATGGGATACCGTGGGCGTCTCCGAGAATATCATCACGGCTTCCTACGACGCCCTCGTAGACAGCATCGAATACAAACTGCTGCGATCGCGCGGCCTCGACTAGGCCCCGCCTTGGCCGACTCGACGACCCCATCGCGACCGGCTCGGCGGTTACTCAAGACCTGCGGTTTCCTTTTGCTTGCGCTGGCGCGGCAGGCCGGGCGCTTTCTCAAAACCTACGGCATCCTTCTGGCCGTGCTGGCCATCGAATGTGCGGTCTTTGAAATTCTTGCGCGCCGCCAAGGCATTCGGCCCTTCCTCTCCGTCGAGAACCTCATTCTCATCCTGAACCAGTCCGCCATCTACGGCGTCGTGTCCGTCGGCATGACCTTGGTCATTCTCACGGGAGGAATCGATCTTTCCGTCGGCTCACTCCTGGCGTTTGGCGGCGTTATCTGCGCCCTGGTCGTCAACGCCGCGGGCGACACATGGACCTCGTATGCCCTTGGCTACACCGCGGCGCTACTTGCGGGACTGGCTAGCGGAAGCTTTGCGGGTCTCTTCATCACGCGCTTCCAGATTCCGCCCTTCATAGCGACGCTCGCCCTGATGAGTTCGCTCCGGGGCCTCGGCTACCTCCTTCTCGGCGGCACCCCTGTATCGACCTTGCCCCCGTCCTACACATACCTGGGCAGACATCTTCTTGCGGGACACGTCCCCGTGGGTGTTCTCGTCATGCTGGTTGTATTTGCCTTGGGCATCCTTCTGCTAACCACCACGCGCTTCGGACGCCACGTGTATGCCATTGGCGGCGGAGAAGAAGCGGCCCGCCTGAGCGGAGTGCCCGTGGACCGAGTAAAATGGATTGTCTACAGCATCAGCGGAGCGCTTGCGGTGTTAGGCGGACTCATTCTATCCTCCAAGCTACAATCCGGGGACCCCACGGTCGGGGTTGGAGACGAACTGCAAGTGATCGCCGCGGTTGTGGTAGGCGGCACCAGCCTCAGCGGAGGCCGAGGGACCATTGCAGGCACGCTCATCGGTTTGCTGATTATTGCCGTGCTTTCGACGGGGCTTACCTGGATCGGTATGGAGAGTTTTGGGCAACAAGTTATCCTTGGACTTGTGATACTCGCAGCGGTCCTGACGGATCGACTGAAGCGCACTTCATGAATCCAATCTCCCTCATTAGGGATTACAGCAGGGGTAAACACCTATGACACGTCAAGAATTCAAGAAGGTCTGCCGGGAGCGGAGGCTTTGCTGGGGAGTCGTCATGCTGGAACACATGACGCCCACGGTGGTCCGGACGATCGCGCGCGCCGGCTTCGAATGGATCTGGATCGACAACGAGCATGGACACCATTCCTACGAGACGATCTTCGAAGTCGCGCGCACTGCCGAAGACGTTGGCCTAATCACGCTTCTTCGCGTGACCCAAGGCGATTATTCCCACATTGCCCAGGCCTTGGACATGGCCGTGAGCGGCATCATCGTCCCCCGCGTCGAAACACCGGAGGAAGTGCGGCATATTATCGACTGCGCGAAATACCCCCCCGTTGGCAAACGCGGCTTCGGGATGCGCTCCAGCCTGTTCGGCAAGCAGCACACAACGATGGCCGAGCGGCTTGTCGACCAGAACGAAAACCGGATGCTCATCATTCAACTGGAAAGTCCGCGCGGCGTGCAGAATCTGGAGGCCATGCTAGAAGTCGCGGACGGCCAACTCGACGGCATCTTCTACGGGCCCGCCGACTATCAGGTGACTGTCGGGCGCGTCGACAACACCAAAGATGCCGAAGTCGTCGCAGCCGCAAAGCACATCACCGATCTCAGCAAGAAGCACGGGCTTTCCAACGGGACTCCGGCGACCACCGTTGAGGCCGTACGGCATTGGCGCGACCTTGGCTTCAACCTGATAACGTGGAAGAGCGACGACCAGTTGCTTGTAGATGCCGCCCACGAAGGGCGGGAGGCCCTTCGCGCACTTGAGAACGATTGATCTGTTGCATCCGGACTCCGCACACGAGGGACTATTTCGGGACACTCCATGATGAAACGAATACTCTTGCTCGCCGCGCTTCTGACCATGGCAAGCTGCCAACATCTGATCCAGCCCCCCGTTCCGCCGGAAACACCGTCGCAACCTGCGAAGCCGCCCACGGACATCCCCTACGAAACCGGGGCAGTCGATTTGAAGGCCGCGGCTGGCCGCGTCATCTGCATCGATCCGGGGCACGGGGGACCATGGCCCGGGGCCGTTGCGCCTTCAAACGGCCTCCGGGAGGCGGACGTGAACCTCAGTGTTGCCCGCCTGCTGAAACGCATGCTGGCCGACGCGGGCGCCAACGTCTTTCTGACGCGTGAAGTGGATACGGCGCTGGCACCCGACAGTCTTCCCGAAGACCTCGCCGCTCGTGCGGCCCTCGCGAACGACCGCAAAGCGGATATCTTCGTGAGCGTGCACCACAATGCCGACATCAACAAAGGATCGGTGAAGAACGACCTTGAGGTCTACTACAAACTTCGAGAAGACGGGGCCAGCCTCGATTTGGCGCAAAACCTCACGCATGAACTTGCCCGGCGTCTTGACGCAACCGCGACGGCAAAGTTGCTCCTTCCCGGCAACTACAAGGTGCTCAGGCTCAGCCAGCAGCCCGCGGTGCTTGTCGAATCTTCATACATGACCTTCCCGCGGAATGCAGAGTTGCTGGCAAGCAACGCGGCAATCATCGCCGAGGCCGAGGCCATAGCCGCGGGCATTGCGTCCTACTTCGCGCTCGACCCGCCCAAGATTGCGGCGGTGGACACGCGTCC
>JBHEKO010000006.1:0-3370 GCA_041859475.1 Candidatus Hydrogenedentales bacterium | reverse complement strand
ACGATCTCCGAGATCCAAACCAACAAATGTTCTATACTTGCTCATGGCCGGTTCCTCCTGATGGCACCTCGGTGCCGTTACACCTTTGCAGACGACTCTATCGTACTGCGCCGGAGAACCGGCCTTCTCATTCTATCTGTGTAATCTCTGGATGCGCTTTATTGTGCCGTTCCCGCGTTCCTGCGTTAGCACCTTCGCACGCCCCCAGTCCAATGTCCCGCCCCATATAGACGAGCGCAGTTGATTCCAAACGACTGCCCTACCGGACGCCGATTGTCTACCAAACTCCAAAACCTAGCGACTGTATTTGGCAGCGCCGCAGTCGATGGGTGGCAACCTCCTGATAAACGTCGGACCGCGCCCCACAGGCGAATTGTCTCCCAAGTACTACGAGTGCCAGGACAAAGTGCGAGACAGGATGCGAAAGAACAAGGAAAGTGTCTTTAGCATCGTGCCCATGCCCAAGAGGTACACCTGCAATGTCCCGGTTACAACCAAAGGGAAGACGTGGTACCTGCACATATTGCCCGGATCGCCGGAGGAAATTGTGATCGGTAATATCGAGAAGCCGAGGCGCGTCCGCGCGTTGGGGAGTGGTACGACGCAGCCGTTTTCCTACGAATCGCGAACGCTACGGATTCCCGCGCCCAAGACCTAACGGTCCGGGCTTGTCGATGTGTTTAAGGTGAATTGGAAGTGAAGCGCTGCACTTCCAACAGGAAAGTGCCCGAGACGACAAGTACTGAGAAGTTACCGTCTAGTTCACTCGGAGCCGCAAGTGACGTGCATATTGTCAATTCTGTGATGTGAATTGCGCGATGGCTAGGACAAGTACTGCAGAAACTACCACTCTCGGTACGGAGTCGTGCTGATACTAACCGCAACCGCATGGCCATAGTATCTTCGGAACAGGGCGTAGGCAGCAGCCTTAGAGGCATCAGGGAATGGCGCCGGACCTACCACAATATGCGCCTTGTTCCAAATACCCGAGTCTTTGGGCAAATCGATGCACGTGTATGGAATCACCATTCCGCGCCCAGCCCTGTAATACCTCTTGCTACTATCGTAAAGCTTAACGAAAGGAGAGACACACCTAACCTCTTCCTCTTCGCTGAATGATGAGTGCTTTATGTACGAAGAAGTACCAATCAGATCTACTCCAAGCCTTTGCGCAACCAAGAATCTGCTTTCATCGCTTTTGACTGCGAGAGCCGCGCTGTCAATCCAATTAAGCACGTGCCTCTCAATGATACCCCTGATCAGCTCTTGCTGTAGATCCTCAACATATACGCAAGCACGTAACTCAAAGCCATTCTTTAAGATAACTTCACGCAGAAGGTCTTCGGGGAAACCTAACGCGTAGCCCCCGCCACGGCAATATGCTCGCCATTGACTCAGTTGATCACCTCTTCTCGAAAACGAACAAACGAAAGTTGGGCTAATGGAACCCGGATTAATTGACTGCAACTCTTTTAGCAACCAGTCTAACCTCTCCCTCTGAATTTGACCGGGACTATCGTCGCGCATCTTCTCCAAAATCTGCCGGGCTACTCTGAGCCCTGTAAGAAGTTCAGCGGAGTCATTAAGATAAAAGAGACTCGTGGCCCAAATAGTACCGGCTTCGAGTATACCGATTAGACCTTCCGGACTCGTGTAGTGATAAAGATACGGGTCAGATTTAGAGTCAGTTGTCACTCAGGTTGACCCTTTTCTGTATTCTCATTCGATGTCTCTAGCATTTGCTGCTGCGTCAAGGTCATTGCTTTGCGCAATTCATCGAGCCGCATCTGGGACAGCAACGCATGGGCTCGCGCCGCATTCTGTTTGCGGCGCGCAGGCGACATAGACGATTGAAGCCGCGAGAATGATTTGGCCATTGGGTCAGCCCTTCCTTATCCGTGGATTATATCAGACATGTCATATATCTTAGTGTCTGTGGCTCACTTGAGTTTGGCTCTTCTCAAAAGACGAATCGCCGCGTGCCCAAGGGGGACACCGAAGAAAGGGGACGGCCAATGAGAGCCTTTATGGTCGCAGCGTTGGTGCTTGCGGTAACGACGGCGCAAGGCGCGACGGTGTTCGACAGTTACTACGCACACCCGGTTGCTCACGATGAGTACGGCGTCATCGCCCCGTGGTATACGGGACAGAACGGCCAACTCGACGAGCGGGCGCGCATCGCGGTCGATGTCTACAAGCGGTATCCGTGGGTGGGGCCGGAGAAGGCGGTCTTGACCGCGCCCGACTTCATCTACAACTCGCACTGGAGCATTACGCCGGAAGGCGAAATCCAAATACCGCCGACGAACGACTGGATGTGCGGCGACCTCAGCCAACGCGCGTGGAGCATTATCAAAGGACTGACCGCGTATTACCGCTACTCCGGCGATCCCATTGCCTTCGTGTATATCACGCGCGTCACGGACTATGTACTCGAGTACGGCCTCACGAGCGACACGCACGCGTGGCCGCGTTTCCCCATCGCCACGCCGACGAACGGCAAGGCCTATGGCAAATGCGTCGAGGATACGCGCATTCAGTTGGACCTGTGTGCGCGTCTTGGCGAGGACGTTCTGGAAGCGTACAAACTCACGGGCGATCAACGTTACCTGGACGCCGTCAAGCATTGGGGCGATCTCTTCGCGGAACACGCGAGCCTCGACCCCGAGTTCCCTCCGTGGAATCGGTACGTGGACCCTTCGGTCGTGGGCTGGTCCGACAAACTCACGGGCAGCGTCACGATGATTCTCGAGTTCCTTGACGAATTGATCGACACCGGCTACACAGGCAAGGATGGCGCACTCCTGCGCGTGCGCGATGCGGGACGTGCGTACGTCCGCGACAAGTTGCTTCCCCAATGGACGGTGAACGAAGTCTGGGGCCGACAGTATTGGGATTGGGACAATCCGGTCACGTGCGGCATCGTGTCGATGTGCGCCGACTACATGCTGCAATACCGGGAAGCCTTCCCCAACTGGAAGACCGATTTGCGCAATATTCTCCCGCTCGTATTCTGCCGCAACGGCGTCGATCCGAATTCGATGGGCGACACCTACAACGGGGCGTGGGCCTTTCCCGAATCATGTACGTGCTGCGGCACGTCGCTCTCGTATAACCAATACACGGCCGCCCCCACGTTGATTCGCTATGGCGTGCTCGCGGGCGACGACCGTGTCTTGGAGATTGGACGCCGCATGATCCTCATGGCCACGTATGACAGCCTCGAGAACGGAGTGGTGAAAGACGGCCTTCTCGGCCAGGCCGTCGCCACGGGCGAATGGTCCAACCTCGCGCACCCCTGGCCCCTGTGCCAGGTGATGGAGGCGATGGCGTGGATGCCGGAAACGTTCGGTCCGGCGCGCGAGAATCA
>JBHEKO010000698.1:0-3388 GCA_041859475.1 Candidatus Hydrogenedentales bacterium | reverse complement strand
GATAGCCGCGCCGCACCAACTCCAAGACGGTCCCCAGAAGCACAAAAGTCAGGAAGAAGATGCCGACTTGGTGTATCCATTGGATGCCGGTTTGCTCGTAGGAAGGCATGATCAAGGCTCTCCCGAGATATGGGTGAAACGCCGCACGCGGTCGATGCAGATGGCCATGGCGACCTTGACCATATAGTATGCCGCGTGCACGGGCTTGATAGAGGAACTGCCGCCTTGCCGGGGCTGCATGTCCACGGGGATTTCGACGGCGAGCAATCCGGAGCGGTGCAGGATAACCAAGGCTTCGGCCTCGGGATAGTCGTCGGGATAGTGTTTGGCCAACACCCGCAAGGCGCGTCTGTTCAGGGCGCGGAAGCCGCTCGTGGTGTCGGTGATTCCGCCGCCGATGGCGACATCCACCAGCCGGGATAGGAGCGATTTTCCGACGCGCCTGCTCCATGAAGGGACGTACGCGCTGGGGGATACGTAGCGCGAACCGATGACCATGTCCGCGCCGCCTTTGTCCAGATGGTCGACGAGGGATTTCAACTGCGCTACCGGATGTTGGCCATCCGCGTCGCACTGAACCGCCACGTCATACCCCTGGCGCAGGGCGTATTTGAATCCGGTCTGTACCGCGCTGCCTATACCCAGGTTATATGGGAGACGAACGAGCTCGACTCCCCCGAGGGCACGAACAACTTTGGCTGTGTCGTCGGAACTGCCGTCATCGATCACGAGAATATCGAAATCCGGTGCATGCTCGCGCAACGACGCTACGACTGAGGCAATGGTTTCCTCTTCGTTGTACGCCGGAATTATGACCAAGACGCGCTTCGCCATCAGGCAGTTGTCTTTCTCCGAATCCGAAATGTCCACATACCTTGCGCCATCCCGAGCGCTCGCGCAACATCGCGGAGCAACATGATTCCCACGAAGCAGAGCATACGGCGATCCTTGGTGCGAGCGTACATACCCCAAGGGACGGGCAAACGCGCGGCCAGCAACATGAGCACGACGCCGAGTGACAAGCCAATATAGAACGGCGTGGGGGGTCCCAACAACACGAGAAACAGGAGGATCCCCAGAATCAGCATGAGCAGCGGAGCGATGAGGTCCGGAATGCCCGCGTAGCGGTCGCCCCGCATCCGCCGCGGATGCTTCGCGTACAGCTTCACGCGCCAGAATCCGTGGCGCATTTGCGTGCGCATGTAGCGGCCCAAACGCGCCGGATGATAATGGCGAACCACCGCATCGCGGGAAAACCGAAGCTTGCCTCCCGCGTCAAGCAGACGATAGGAGAGGTCGTTGTCTTCGCCGGAGGCCGCGCGAAAGTGCTCGTCGAATCCCCCTGCATCGTGGAAGGCGCTCTTGAGGATGGCCACATTGAACGAGCCTAGGAAATCGACGAACTCGCCGAATGCGGCATGGCGGAACTGGATCTCCTCATGGACCATGCGCGCGAACAGGCTCTTTTCGTTGGCAATGCCGTAGGTGCCACCTACCGCGACGATGTCCCCGTCAAACCCGGCCACCAGGCGCTCTACCCAGTCTTCGCCGGGCACGCAATCCGAATCGGTGAACGCGACGATCTCTCCGTTGGCTTCGCGCGCGCCCCGGTTGCGTGCCGCGGCCGGTCCTTGTTGCCCTTGGCGAATGTATCGCACGGAACGGGACTGCACGATACGGGGAGTGTCGTCTGTCGAGCCGTCGTCCACGACGATGACTTCGAAGTCCGGATACGACTGCGCCAGGCATGCTTCGATGCACTCGGCGATAGTTGCCGACGCGTTGTACGCGGGGATAACGATGGATACGAGAGGGTGTCCTGCGATGGGCGTCATTGCGTGCGGCGGGCCTTACGAGCCGCCGTCTCCTCGACGAACGCGCGCACGGAGGCCACGAGCGGTTCACGCGCAGGACGATACGATTCGTAGACGTCTGGCGGATGTGCGATGGCTTCCTCCAATTCCGCCACGTCGAGTATCATCCGGCCCCAGCCGCGACGTTCCACGGCGCGCGCCAAGTCGATCTGGTGCTCGGTGGTGTGTTCGTTGAACTGCATCAACCGCGGCACGACGATCAGTGGCCGCCTCGATTGAAGTGCGTCGATGACGCTGCCGATTCCCGCGTGGCAGACGACGACCCGGGCTTCGCGCTGCAAGGCGAGTACTTCCTCGCGCGGCTTGAAGGCGAAGTGCTCGCAATACTGAGGGAGCGTCCCGCCCATGCCAATCTGCACCACGGTCCTTTCGCCCGACATTCGCGCGATTTCGTCTACGCGCAGGACGAGCCTGGAGAAGTCGAGGAACATCGTGCCTACGGTTACATACACCATGTCACGATTTCGCCGATCCGATTTCGTCGATGAAACTGCCATCGAATCGCGCGCGCGGTCCGTACACGCGGAGCAATTCCGGCCATTGCACGTAGAAGCGGTGCGAAAGCCAGTACGTAATCCGCCCCGTGAACGACGGAGTGGTGACCTGTGCGCCGCATTCGATATAGACACGGGGGACGCGCAGCAGCGTGGCGATGAAGAAGACCGGGAGGGCAATCTCCGCTCCCGTAGAGACGACGAGGTCGGGACGCTCCTTGCGAAAGATCGAAAATGCGCGCACGAGGTTCTTCGCGAACTCGACCACGTTGTGTCCCATGTTTGGGACCCGATACGCGCGCGGCAACCGGCGCGTTGTGTCGGCGTCGTAACAGAAATAGAAGACGCCGTGACCCTCGAACGCATCTTGCAGTTGCAGCATTTCGGTGAGATGTCCGCCGTGCGAACACACGAGACAGATGTTCAACCTGGCATCAGCCACGGCGCGCCTCCGGTGGAATCGGGGTAAAGATCCCCTTGACGATTCCCCACGCATACGGCCAGATAACGATCCAGCGCGCGACCCAACGCGGAAACGCCATGGTTACGCTGCGAAACCGCATAATGAGAAACAGGAAGGTGAGGAGGAGCGGAGCGGAAGCGACCGCTGCGCCCAGTCGCCAGTCGAGCAGCAATAGGACCAAGCCCAAGGGGACGCCCAGCGCCAGCACGGGAATGGCCAGCGTGTACCACCAGAGGCTGCCGCGCCAGCCCGCTGCCCGCATCATGACCACGATGTCCTTGCCCATCATGACGGACTTGCGCATGAGGCCGCGAAAGCGCGTCTCGTAGTTGTGACGCGCCGCCACGCCTTCCTCGAACCAGAGCCGGTATCCGGCGCGTTTTAGAGCCCCCGCGATGTACATGTCCTCCGCGGCGCTGTGCCTCGGCAGCTTGAGCCAACCGCCGACCTTGCGCAAGGCCTCGACGCGGAAGTAGCTGTTGCCTCCGATGATGCCTTGCGTCTCGCCCGTGGATTCGGTCTCGACGATGAACCACATGTGATGCAGCCACGCGGCA
>JBHEKO010000635.1:0-3353 GCA_041859475.1 Candidatus Hydrogenedentales bacterium | reverse complement strand
CGTTGAAATCGGTGACCGTTGACGGTCAGGCGTGGACGAAGTTCGACGCCGCGAAAGGCGATGTGGACATTACAGGAATGAGCGGAAACGTGATCGTCGAGACCACTTATTGATGCGACGCCGAGCGTGGCCGCAGTATCTTTGGGTCTCATGGGACCGGCGAGTCCCATGGGACCTTTGTGTTCTTGTCCGTACTGCTGTCCCTTCCAACCTTGCCTCGGCCCTGTCGATCCCCCTAAGATTCACGCACAACCGGAGCTCAGCCCATGAAACCCTACTTTGCCATCGCCGTTCGTCTGTCATTCGTAATCGTCTTTCTTGCTGCGACACTTAGCGCGCAGGAGCCTGCCGCACCCACCGATCCGCAGCCGCCAGCGCTGGAAGTGATCAAGCTTGACGCGCCGCGCCTCGATGCGGGCGTCCCTACCATGCAGGCGCTCAAACAGCGCCGGTCGGAGCGCAAGCTGGCGGAGAGCAAGCTTTCCAAGCAACAACTCTCCGAAGTCCTGTGGGCCGCGGACGGCGTCAATCGCGAAGACGGGCATCGCACGGCTCCCTCGGCCATGGGGAAATTCCCCGTCGACATTTACGTGGTGCTTGAGGAGGGCGTCTATCTCTACAGCCCGGCGAAGCACGAACTTGCGCCCGTCGCGCAGGGCGATTTTCGCAAGCAGGCCGGCACGCAGGACTATGTGTACACCGCTCCCCTTAACCTCGTGTACGTCGCCGACTACGACAAGTTCGCGGATGTGAAAGACGCCACCGCCGAGAAGAAGGTGGAGTGGGCGTGCATGGAGGTTGGCAGCCAGTCCGAGAACGCGTATCTCTATTGCGCGTCCGCGGGACTCGCCACGGTCTTTCGGGTCTCGATCGACAAGGAGCAGTTCGGCAACGTGATTCAACTGCGCCCATCGCAATCCATCATTGCCGCCCAAACGGTTGGCAACACCCAGTAGAGAGCCGCGCGGCGGTCGAGCTTCACGCGGCGCGGATGTCTGCTGCACACTGGACAAGGGTGCGTAGCCGGGCATTGTTTGCTACTATGGCGGCTGACTCTAAAATGAACGGGGGGTGACCATGAAATCGTTCCACAAGACATTGTTTCTGCTTGCCGCGGTCCTGCTGGCAATCCTACCCGCGTGCGGACCCGCGCAACAACCGGCCGCGCCCGAGCAACAACCCGCGCCCACTACACCCGAGCCGACACCGCCACCCGCGCACGTCATAAAAGGTCCGCTCCTTGTCGCAGACGGCTTCAGCACATACCGCCTGCTACTCGCAACTACGGCCAGCCCTTCCGAAAAGAAGGCAGCCGAGGAACTCCAGGCCCAAATCCAAAAGAGCACCGGCGCGCAGCTTCCCATCGAGACCGCCGACACCGTCGGCGATAAGCCCGCCATCGTGCTCGGGTGCGGTCCCGCCGCGAAGGCGCTGGGCGTTGATCCGGCTCCCGAAACGCTCGGCGAGCAAGGCTACGTCCTGAAGACCGTCGCCCCGCACATCGTGATTGCGGGCACGCCTCTGGGCGGCACTCTGTACGGCGCATACGATTTCCTCGAACGCGCCCTCGACGTGCGATGGTTCGCGCCCGGCGTCACGCGCGAAGAGCCGCATCGGACCTTGGTGCTGCCCACCTACGACGAGACGGTGAAACCGGCGTTCCTGTGGCGCGACACCAGCTACGCGACCCTCAATTCGGACGATGCGTACGTTGCGCGCCAGCGCGGCAACCGCGGCGAGGGCGGAGCGGACAACCCTTACGGCATTCAATACAGTTTCTACGGCACCTGCCACACCTATCTCGGCGTCATCCCCACGGGTGAGTTCTTTGCCACGCATCCCGAGTATTTCTCCGAGATCGGCGGCAAACGTCTTGGGTTCGAGACGCAACTCTGCCTGACGAATCCCGATCTCCTCGACATCGTCACCGAACGCATGCTCCAGCGCATGAAAGACCGGCCCGCGCTTCGTCAGTACAATTTCTCCCAGGAGGATTACTACAACTACTGCGAATGCGCGAAGTGCAAGGAAATCAACGATAAGTACAAGACCTTGGGCGGCACGCAATTCTGGTTCGTCAACCAGCTCGCGGAGCGTACCTCGAAGGTCTATCCGGACAAGCTCATCAGCACGCTTGCGTACATGTATACCGAAGAGCCTCCGGCGGACATGGTCATGCATCCGAATGTCGCCGTGTGGTTGTGCCACATGTATCCCTGTTGCGATAGCCATCCCATCGCGACCTGCCCGCTCAACGCCGAATACAAGCGGCGCGCGGAGGCATGGTCGAAGATCTGCTCGCATCTATATATGTGGCATTACATCGTCGACTTCGCCCATTACTTCAATCCCTTCCCGAACTTCCGTTCGATGGCCGCGGACATGCGCTTCTACAAGAGCATCGGCGTCGAAGGCATTTACCAGCAGGGCATGGGGCACGGCGGCGGCGGGGGCGAGTTCAGCCTGCTGCGGCCGTACTACGGCATGAAGCTGTTGTGGAATCCCGATCAGGATCCGCAGGCGATTATCGACGAGTTCCTCAAAGGCTACTACGGCGCGGCCGCGGACCCCATCGGACGTTACATCAAGATGATCCACGACAAGGTGGAGAAGGACAACGTTCACATCCACCTCTATGTGAATCCGGCTCAAGGCCATTTCCCGGACAACATTCTGGCGAAAGCCGACGCGTTGTTTGACGAGGCGGAGGCCGCCGTGGCGCAAGACCCCGAGTTGCTCGAACGCGTGAAGGTGGCCCGCATGCCGCTAACCTACGCACGGGTGTTCCCGCGCAACGGATACCGCGTCGAAGTGGGTCAGCCCGATGCCAACGGATTGCGCATGGACAAGCTGATCTTCAACGATCCGCTCGCGAAGATGGCGGAGGTGCAGGAATTCATCGGGCGGATGAAGGCCCATGGGTTCGCGAATATCCGCGAATGGGGCGGCGAGCCGGAGCAGATTGCCCTCTGGCCGATGATTTTCGGCAACCCCATGAACATCCCGGTTATCGAGAACGCTCACCTCGCCGTGACCGTCGTGCCGGTGTTGGGCGGACGTGCGCTCCTAATCACGGACAAGAAGTCAGGGCAATGCATCACGGCCTATAACACGACGAAGAGTCTGTTCTTCCCGTTCTGCGGCGGCGACGAGCCGCGCCTCGGTGGGATGTTCGCAGCGAACATGATCGGCAACATGCTGCCATTCGCGGTTGCCGAGCATACGCCGGCGGGTATTACGCTGACGGCCAACGGCGGCGGATTCGACCTCGTCCGCAAGATGACGCTTTCCGCGGACGCCCCGGTGCTGACGGTGGAGACGACGGTCACCAATACGACGGACAAACCGCGCGA
>JBHEKO010000579.1:0-3944 GCA_041859475.1 Candidatus Hydrogenedentales bacterium | reverse complement strand
GAATAATGGAAATGGCGCGGACTGAAGGACAGGGATCGGCACCCTGGGCCTTTGCTTGTTGGGCAGGTGTCGTGGGCTGGACCGTACTGTTTTGGGGAGCGGTGGCCTGCCGCTAACTCGTGGTCCTGGGCTGAAGGGTATCGTTGGCATTGTGAACATCTCCCATATATAGGGAGATTCGTTGCACTGCATTTGAGGAGATTTGGCCCTAAAAGGGCAATTTTGGCAAAAATTCCGAGGCAGTAGAGGCTCGCAAAGAACGCGGTGACGGGATGGCGAATGCGTTTGTGAACCACGGGGGCACGGGGAATTGCGCCGGGGACTTGGCCGCGACAGAACGCACAGGTCGCAGAGGAATACGGGAACGGAACGATGGGGGCGCACTTCTGGCGACGGGGAACAATGGAAATGGCGCGGACTGAAGGACAGGGACCGGCACCCTGGGCCTTTGCTTGTTGGGCAGGTAGCGTAGGCTGGACGGTACCGTCTTGGGAAGCGATGGCCTACCGCTAACTCGTGGTCTTGGGGTGAGGGGCATCGTTGGCATTGTGAACACCTCCTATATATATAGGGCGATTCGTTGCACTGCCGGATGGAGTGGCACGGTCGGGAGACCATGCCATAGCGGAAAGTTGAATCGTAGTCTGTTAGCAGTCGGTCCCTTTGTTTCGCTTTATTTCACCCTTTATTTTTAGTGAAGGACTTTGTCCAGGGTCTCTTGGCACCACGCACCTATCGATTCCGAACTGTTACCGATTCGCGGTACGTCCAGATAGGTGCTCGCACTATCGCCGTCGTCACCGTCGTTGGACGGTCTGGACGTAACCTCCGGGTCGTGTTTGCGCAACTTCTCCATCTCTTCGTCGGTTAACGGCCGGTCGTCGGGGTAGAGGTGTGGGGCAGGAGGAGTCTCCGGGCCAAAGAAGGCGGCTTGGATGGCATTTACTTCCGGGGCTTCCACGAGCGTCTTCCATTGCTTTCTGGGTGACACGTGGCCTTGGCCGTCTCGAGGTATACACAGCAATTTGTGTCTTTGAAAAGCCAGAATGTAATCAGGGTTGACCATTAGAATGCGACCGAATTGCCCGTAATCTCCAGGCAGCGTCCAGGCATCTGGGCTAACTTCAAGCTGACAAGAAGTAGTCCTGCGCGTCGCAAGTTCATAGAAGTGCCACGTGGCAGTTCTGGAATTCTCCTCCTTCGGTCTCTCACATCGAACCAGACAGTCATCTACAACGTAGGCTCGTCCGGCACGTATGCCGTCAGAAATCCTCATCCATTGTTGCGTTGACTTACTCTTGAGGAAATACGTTTCGTTATCGGCCCTTAGCAGCAGATGACTCGGGCTGTTGTGTTTGAGATAGAGCCGCTTGACTCCTTCCAACATCTCCATTGGTGGAGCAATAGTCACTTCCGTCGACTCAAACCCCTTCGCTACAAATTGGACCGTCTTGTCGACGGACATCTCGACGTCATCCGTCAACGAGTTCCACTCACTTCTAGACACTTCTTTCCGCTTAAGAGTTGTGGGGTCGAGTAGGAGAAGAGAACCTACGGTCGCGTCACGATACTTTTCCAACTCATTTTTATCATCAATCTGTCTGAGGCGGTCGAATTCCTCATTTGTCAAGTAGTAATATGCCAAACTGTATTGCCCGTCCTGAATCGACAAAAGGTCTTTGAGGCCAAGACTTAAGTTGTCGTCAGCGCGTAGAAGACTTACATTGCTCAGATCGTCTGCGTGGACAATGTACCGACCATCAAAGCTCTGTCCTGTCGTAAAGCAGTTGTGAAACAGCTTTAGTACGATGAAAGAGCGGTTGGGAGAAACGCGTGTATCGAAGGGTATGACATTATTGAATACCAGGATCGGTACGAGCGCACCAGGCCGGCTATCACTTGGAGGCTTAAGCCGGTACACTGCCGTCAGGATTCCCGGGGCATCAATCCCTTCGAGCGCGACTTCTCGAGATTCTCCGCTGGGGACTACTGTTATGTACAAACGCGACATGCTTGAGGAAAAATCGTCGGCGTCACCGTAGCTCACCATTGGAAACACCAAGATAGTAACAACCAATTCGAGAATCAAGGACTTGAATTTCATAGCCCCGCCTCCATCAAGGAACTAGCTTACAAATGCGATTGACGTAATTGAAGTGGTCGTAAATGGGACCCCCAGTTTCTGGGTCGATCTTGTCTGTCTCTACCGAATTGGGAGAAACTGGGGAGAAACTGGGGACAGCCACCTATTTCTGCCTCCTTTTGTTTCGCTGCTGCCTCCTCTTGGGTCAGACGACAGGCAACGGACGTAATCGCCGTCCGCGTCGAGCCGCCCTGCCGGATCGCGCTCACCGGCGTGCTTGTCTTGCCATGCCCCCATACTACACTTTCTACTACACGTTCGGACACAGGAAAATCGATAATAGGTGGCTGTCCCCTATTTCAAACCCTGCCTTCCGCAGACCATCTATCTCGTTATCCGCAGCATCCCTGCGCCTCTGCGTCACTGCGCGAGCAAATCCCCGATCCCCTCCGTGATTTGCAGTTCCTTTCCGTGTGTTCAGTGTGTTCAGTGGTTGAATCTAATCTTGAATCGCGGCTCTGCCACCCCGTGTTCCCCGCGCCCTTTGCTTCGTATCGTCTTCGCATTGACCCAATTCGCCGAATCGCAGACACCGCCCCCAACAAGCTGCGCGCAGCCATTGTTCACGGTACAGCCGCGCCTGCCGCAGAGGGTAGGACGCTACAAATACAGAACTTCCCGCTCACACTCCAGGCATGCTGGCCCCCTCTCGGCATCGCGTACTAGCCCTCCCAGCCCTCCTCGTGTTCCCCGTGGTTTGAAGCTCTACACGACTCGTCCGACTTCCCGTGTAACCTCTCCCCCGCCCCCGGTCACAATACGGTTGAACCATGATCAAGAGGCCCAGACATGCTCTCAATTGCCATCCATAGCCCATGGCCCTATCCAAGTCCGCGCGGCTTGTTTCCTTGGCTGAACCCCGTCAAGCTATTCCTTATGCAGGTAGCGGAATCGAACCCCGATCCCTCGCTCCCATCCGGCGCCGACTGCGCCGACGTGGCCGCGTGCATGCGCGGAGACGATGCCGCCCTTCGCCGCATCATCGACCGGAACCAGGCGCACGTCGCCGCCATCATGTGGCGCTTCACGCGAGACCACGCCCTGCACGCCGAACTCGTCCACGACGCCTTCGTCCAGGCCTACCTCAGCATCCACACGTACCGCGCCGAGGCCCCGTTTGCCCATTGGCTGTCGCGCGTTGCGCTCCGGGTCGGGTACCGCTATTGGCGCAAGAATCGCCGCGATGCCGAGCTTCAACAGAGCGTCGCGGAACAGTGGCATCAAACCGCCAGCGTATCCGAGGCGTCCCCCGGCGAGGCCGCCGAGTTGCTTCACCAGACCCTGGCCTTGCTTCCGCCCCGCGACCGGCTTGTCCTCACGCTTCGCTACCTGGAGGACCGGTCCGTCGAAGAAACCGCCGAACTCCTCGGCTGGACCCGATCCATGGTCAAGGTGCAAGTGTGGCGGGCCCGCACAAAACTGCAGCGCATCATGGCCGAACTGGAAGGAGGTCAATAATCATGCCCTCATTCGACGATCTCGAAACCCTGGCGCGCCGGGCAAAGCTCGAAGGCGTCCCCACGGTCTCCGTCGCCAACCGCGTCATCGCGACGCTCGCGGATACGAAAAGGACGTCCCCCTTTGCCCAATCAGCGGCCACGCGTTCCTTTGCCCTCGCCGCCGCCTGCGCGGTCTTCGCAGCCGCGCCGACCGCCCTGTTGGCGGTCTACCTGGACGCCGTCGCGTCCGACCCTTGGATTGACCTGCTTTATGCCGCAACAGGAGGTGTGCTATGACCGACGAGACAACCGAATCGACTAGCGCCGTCACGCCCGCGATTGCACCCGCGCAACCGGCATGG
>JBHEKO010000518.1:0-9820 GCA_041859475.1 Candidatus Hydrogenedentales bacterium | reverse complement strand
CAAACGCGGTTGGCGATGTTCTTCGCGAACCACGCGTTATCCGGAGCGGTAATCCACTCCGCAAGCGCGGCGCGGCGGTCGCGGGTCGAACAATCGGGAGTCGCGCCGCCGAGGAATTTGGGCGCCATGACTTGCCCGTTTTTGAGGTTGTTCACATCGCCCGAGCGCCGGTCGAAGGTGATGCGTTCGCGCGGATCGCTGGACCCCTTCGATCCCACCTGCGCGAAGAACGCCGAGAACGCGTAGTAGTCGTCCATCGTCCATCGCTCGAACGGATGGTTATGGCACTGCGCGCATTTGATCTGAATGCCGAGAAACACCTGGGCCACGTTTTCCGCCATTTGCGTGGGCGACGGCTCGGCCACGTAGAAATTGGTGGCGGGTACGGTGAAGCTGCCGCCTTGGGCGGTGAGCAACTCGCGCACCAATTGGTCGAGCGGTTTGTTGGCCGTAATCGATTGGCGCAGCCAGTCGTTGTAGCGCTGCAAGGCCTTTCGGTCGATCGTATTCGCGACGGTCTGCACGCGCAGCAAGTCGGCCCATTTCATGGCCCACAATTCCGGGAATTCCGGACGTTGAATCAACGCGTCGATAAGCCGGTCGCGCTTGTCGGGGGCGGTGTCGGCCAGGAAGGCCTTGGTCTCATCGACGGTAGGCAGCGTGCCGAGGATGTCGATGTAAACGCGCCGCACGAAAGTCTCGTCGGAACAGAGTTCCGCGGGGGGGATGCGGAGCTTCTTGAGTTTGTCGAAGATGAGTTGGTCGACGTAGTTGCGTTCCGCCACGTCGGGCCACTGCAGCGCGAGGCCTTCAGGCAACACAATCGCTTGCGACACGACGGCGAAGGTGCCATAGCGCGCCATGATGTTGGCTTCGCCCCGGTCTCCCGAGGTGACGACGCCCGTGTTGTCGATCGTTGCCGTGAGGTCGTCGCTCGTGCTGAGCAGTGTCAGGTCGGTTACGTCACGGTCGCTTCCGTCGGCGTAGATTCCGCGCACCATGAACGGAAGTTTGACGCCCTTGCCTTCCAATACGACCGATTTCGGAAGTATCTCGATGCCGGTCAAATCGGGGGGCGGCGCGGGATCGTCCTTTGCCCCTTCCGCAATCCATCGCTCGATGACCTTGTACAAGGGGCTTTCGTGCGTGAAGCGCGTACCGCCCGTGTGATCGACTTGCCCTGTCGCTTTCGTCAGCATCAGGCTTTCCTGAGGGCTTCCGGTATTGAGGCGGCGGGCGCGGTTATCGCGCGTGAGGTTGACGTAGTCCATCGTCGGATCAAAGCCGAACAGCGAAACGCGGAATCCGTTCTTGCCTTGGAAGCTGCCGTGGCATGCGCCGGAGTTGCACCCCGCTTTCATAAGCACGGGAACGATATCGTTGCGGAAACTTGGCGAGGGATTCGTCTCGGCGTTCTGCACCTTTACCGGCACGGCCACCGTCTGATCGCCGTAGACGAACGTGGCGACGGTCTCGCCATTGGCCAAGGGGCGAAGTTTGCCGGCATCCCACGCGGCAATGCCTTCGGGCGCGAACGTCACCGTCGCTTCCGCGGTGCGGTCGAGCGTGACGCCATCCTCGCGGGTGCCAACCGCAATGGCGCGTTGCAGGTCAGTCTGATTATCCAACTGCACTGCGGCGGGGTAGACCGCAAGCGTTTCGGCAGACGCCGCCGAGACAAACAGCGCCGCGCTACACCAGGCGATGGCCTGCAACCTCATAGGACGCTCCTGTATCGTGATAATTCCATTGTTATAGCTGCGCGGTCTTGGGGAACCGTGTTTTTCGTTGGGGTTCTTCGGTTTTCGGCGCTTCGGGCGTGGCGGCGGGGGGCGGCGCCGGCGCCTGCATTTCAGGCGGGAGCGGCGTGAAAATCGTCAGGTTGCCGCCACCCGACTGATGCAGCACGTCCTCGCCCTCGTACTTCAGAACGGAGCGAACGAACAATCCCTCGAATTTCCCGGCGGGCGCGTCCGCGGCCACTTCGATCGGAAAAGTCAGTTGCGTTGTTTCGTGCGAGATGTCTTGCGGCTGCGACGTCGCGCCTTTGGGAAGGCCGAGCAGTTCCGCCTTGTAGGCTCCGGGGTAGTCTTGGGCCTGGTTCACGGTAACGGCCAATTGAGTAGGCTTGCCTTGTTCCGTTTCCACTTTGGCTACGTCGAAAGTGACCCACGGCTTGGCAATTTCGATGGGCGTCAGGGAAGTGCTCAGCGTGTACCCGCTGCTGGATCCGACCACGGCCAGCCGGAACTTCCCAAGGGCCGCGCCGTTGCTCGCGTTGATGATGATGCCTGCTTCGGTTCCATTCTCGGGCACATCCGCCGTGCCCGCGCCCACGCCTGACGGCAGCCACGGAATGCGTAGCGAGATCGGCGCGGTGAATCCTTCTTGCCGCGTGATCGCTACCTTGAGCGTCATGGACCCGTTCTGCACGACCGGCGCCTTGGGCGCGACCAGCTCGATAGAGAAGGGCGCGGGTTCGGCTACAGCCGTCGCGAGATGGTCCACGTTGCGCACAAAGAAGGGGACCTTGTTCGCAATTTCGAGTAGCACGACGTTGTAGTCGATGCCCCCCTGCACGTCGGCCCCTTCTTGAGCCAGTTTTCCGGTAATCGAAACGAGGCCTCCGGCCACAGGGCTGTCCGGCGCGGCGGATACGACGACGGGAATTACGCCTTGGCCCGCGGGGAAGGGATCGAAATCGGCGGTCACCCCTGGGGGAAGGCCGTCGAACGTGAGATTGAGCGGCCCGTCGAATTCGGCGCGCGCCGCCGAGAGCAGGAAGAAGGCGCGATTGCCTTGCGGTGCGGTGATGCAGACGGCGTCGTTCTCGAGGAAGCCCAGTTTCAGCGACGGTTTCACGGGGGCGACTTCCACGCGGTAGGCGTATGACGCGCCGCCCGAACCCAGGTGATCGGTCACGCGAATAACGTGACGCCCATCCTCGGCGAGGGTGATCCGAAAGGCGCTATCGACGCCCACGGCGTCGTCGTTGTCGGCAAGTGCTCCACCGGAGGGGTTGTACACGGTCAAGATGCTGTCGAGCGGCGACCCCATTTCCCGGGCGTACACACGCACGTCGTAGACTTGGCCTTTCGTGCCGTCGAATGCATAGAAGTCGGCATCGCCCTGCGCTTCGATGACGCCGTCGAATGCACCCGGTGCGGTTCCTGCCGTGGCCTGTCCCGCTTCGTTATTCGGTTCGGTTTCAAGCACGCCGGGAAGTTCTGTGATGCGAAACGGGACCGGCGTTGGCGCGATGCCCAAGTCCGTGCTGGGGTCGACGGGAGCGAGTCCGTGTTTGTCCGCCGCCAGCGTGATGGTCTGCGCGGGGACGTCCGGGTCGCCGAGCCAACGAAGGCTCGTCTGTGCGCCAGGCTGGCCTCCCATGGGGGTCACCGCAAAGGGGCGCGGGAATTGTCCCACGTGGAGACGGTAGTAGAAGCCGCCGCCTCCTCCGTACGAAGCTTCGCTTACTGCGAGCACGTAGCGGCCCGCCTCCGCGGCATGATAGACAAACGCGGAATCCTGCGCCATGAGCAGGGTGTCGTCTTCCGACACGAGTTCGTGACCGGCAGGACCAAACAGCCGCAGCTTCGAATCGAAGAGTGGTCCCCCAAGGCGGATGGCTTCCACCTCGGCGGCAATGCGTTGCCCCGCCTGCAAGTCCACGGCGAAATAATCGACGTCTTCGTTGTCGATGGACCCGTTGATTGTCGTGCCGAGTGCGACGGACGCCACGGTGGCGGGGTCGTTGTTGGGTTCGGCGTCTTGGATTTCGGTGAGCGTTCCCACGCTGAAGAGGCGCAAGTTGGAGACGCCGGTTTTGGTACGAATGCGTATTGCGTGGGCGCCCAACCGGCAGTCGGGGGCGATTTGCAGCTTGCAGTGGGCTTTGCCGGCATCGATGGGCGCGAGTTCGACGAGCGTGATTCCCGGTTCGTGGAACATCAGGTCGACGGCATCGGCGAGATTCCCGCCAACGACATCAACTTCCACGTCTGCGCCGCGGGCCGCGCCTCGCGGCAGAATGTCGCCAATGGACGGAGACACGGCATGGGCTTCCATCGCGGCGGTCAGCAGCAGAAAGCAAACGACTGGTCGAAATCTGAACATGTGCGCCTTCACATCCATGACCAAATCCGCGCAGACCGGCATGGCCCGCGCACTTGGAGGACTACGCCGTTACTTCGGCAATCACGCTGCCGTCCCGCACGATGTCGATGGGCCTGTCGCCCGCGCTCATAAGTTTGCGCGTGGGGTCGATGCCCAATTGCGTGAACACGGTCGCGGCAACGTCTCCAGGGCCCACCGGCGAGTTCGAGGGTTCGGCGCCGTACGCGTCCGTTGCGCCGTGAATCACCCCTCCTTTGATACCCCCCCCGGCCATCATCACGCTAAATGCCTTCGGCCAATGGTCGCGCCCGCCATCCTTGTTGATGCGGACGGTCCGGCCGAATTCCGTGGTAAGCACAACGAGTGTCTTTTCGAGAAGGCCGCGGCTTGCCAAATCGGTGATAAGCGCGGTGACTCCTTTGTCGAGCGCCGGGGCTTGGTTCTGCATACCCGCTTTGATGTTGGTGTGCATGTCCCAGCCGCCGTCGATGACGCTGACGAACCGTGCGCCTGCCTCGACCAAACGCCTGGACAGCAGGAGCCGCTGCCCCATGGCGGTGCGTCCGTAGGCATCGCGCAGTTCCGCGGGTTCCGCGGCGATGTTGAACGCTTCGCGGGCGGCCTGCGAACTGATGAGCGCGTAGGCGCGTTGGTAGTAGCTGTCCATGGCATCGAGCGCGTCGGTCTTTTCCAGGGCCGCGAAGTGGCTATCCACCGACGCCAAGAGGGTCTTTCGGCCTTCCATTCGCTCGGGGGTAACGTCGCTCGAAAGATTGAGGTCGCGCACCTGGAATCCGTCCGCGGACGGCTCGCCGCCGACGCTGAAGGGGCCATAGGCGGAACTGAGGTAGCCCGACCCCATGAATGGGTCGCCCGCCCCGGGGATGGCGATGTAGCCGGGCAGATCGTTTCGGGGTCCGAACTCGTGGGCAACGACACTGCCCATGCTCGGATAGACGATGGCAGGGCTCGGCTTGTAGCCGGTGAGCATATTGTGGGTGCCGCGCTCGTGGGCGGCTTCGCCGTGCGTCATGGAGCGGATGACCGCTATCTTGTCGGCGACGGTGGCGAGTCCTGAAAATACGCCGCCAAAGACTTCGCCGGTGTTCGTCTCGACCGTGCCCGCCTCGCCCCGGTATTCGATGGGGGCATAGGGCTTGGGATCGAAGGTGTCCAGGTGGCTCATGCCACCGGCAAGGAATATGAATATGATGGATTCCGCTTTGGAGCCAGACTGCGCGCGCGCGTCGGAAAACCGAAAGTAGTCGCCCAAGGTCAGACCTAGGCCTGAGATGACCCCCACCTTGAGAAAGTCGCGGCGATTCACCGCGTGATAGCCGACACACCCGGAACCAGAAGTCAACGATCCCCTCACCGTACACCTCCCGACACGCATATCCTGCGATTTTGGTCTGGCCTTGCAGTAGCGTCAAGTGCTATCGATAAATAACACCCGTTGATAAATCCTTAGAACAAGCGGAAAGTTGCATTTATTTTGGAAACGGGAAAGGAGGGCGGCGGCGATCATCACGTTCTTGTGACCGAGATATCCAACCAAGTTCTTAGTTGGACTGGAAGGAGAGCCGCATGCATAGAGGGCCTATGTCGCTGGAGAAGGGTACTTCAAGCCAGATGGCATGCGAAGGAGACATGACCTCGAACTGATCCCCATGGACAACGACGGGGAGGCTAAGTTCAAGCGTCTCATTGATTTGTAAAGACAGCTTGGCTTTTGCGGCACCCGCGACGATATTGACCATTTCGGCGATGGTATCGGAGACGGTCTCCGGATCCGCCTCGGTGTCCTCGCCCAGAAGTCGCAACACCATGGCGCGAGAAGTGGAGAGCGGCATAGCCAAGGCGACCGTGCCGCGAACGAGCCCGCTAAAGCCAATCAAGGCCATGACTTCGTTGTCTTGCGTTTGGCCACCGCTGACGCCAAGACCGATACGAGCGGCTTTGGCTTGCAGCATAGTGCTAAACAACTCAAAAACCGCCTCGACAAAAGGGTTTACATATTGTGCGTTCATTGCGTGCTAAAGCATACCACAAACTGGGGGGCAGAGCGAGCTTCCCGTTTTCGAGCGGCATTGCCATGCACCATATTCAAATCGGAGAATTCCGCTAAAAGGAGGATCTATTGGATTGACTTCATGTTATTAGAGTCCTTATACTGAGTCGCGTTATTCAAGACTTGAATTGTACTTGTTTCTTCGGACGTCCTGAGGCAAGGCATGGGACAAAGTCGGATAAGCCTTATTCTCCGCCATGGCGGGTTTTCTATGGTTGGGTTGTGTTTGCAGGCCATGGATGGTTTGCGGTAAGTACATATCTGACAGTAGGTTCAAAAGCTATTCCGATCTCTCTCTTTGTCCTCCATCCTTCCTCGGAGTCCAAACCGGGTAATAACATCCTTTATCGGATGGAGGTCTCAACACATGCTCGATGATCCACTGACACTCGTGTGGATCGGGGTCGGCATTCCCGTTGGACTGGTGCTCGCCGTATTGGGCGCTAGGATTCTGGGACGCAACCTAGTTGGTGGGGCGCGCCGTGAGGCCGCTCAAACCATTTCGGACGCGGAACGCGAAGCCGCTTCGATCCTGAAAGATGCCAACACAACCATCAAAGAGCAGCGAATTGCCCTGCGCGAAGAAGCGGAGCGAGAGGCCCGCGAATTTCGCAAAGAGTTGGTCGCTCTCGAAAAACGCATCCTTGGAAAAGAGGAGCTGGTCGACAAGCGCGTCGAGTCTATCGAGCGCAAATCCAATGAGCTGAACGGGAAAGAACGAGAATTGGTGAACCGCGAAGCAGCGTTGGTCAAGAGCCACGAGCGGTTGGATACCATTGTCGCGGAGCAGACTCAGAAGCTGGAGATTATATCCGGCATGAGTGCTGAAGAAGCGAAAAGAGAGTTATTCAGCCAATTGGAAACAGAAGTTCGGCGCGATGCCGCGCTTCGCTTGAAACGAATCGAAGAAGAGCTAATCGAGAATTCCGATAAAAAGGCCAAATGGATTATTGGCCAGGCGATTCAGCGCTGCGCCGCGGACCACGTCGCCGAAACGACGGTCAGCGTCGTTGCGCTTCCCAATGACGAGATGAAGGGGCGCATCATTGGGCGAGAAGGCCGGAATATCCGTGCACTCGAGAGCGCCACGGGTATCAACATTATTATCGACGACACGCCGGAGGCGGTGATTCTGTCCGGGTTCGACCCGGTTCGCCGCGAGACGGCGCGCATTGCGTTGGAGCGTCTGATCCAAGACGGACGCATCCATCCGGCCCGCATCGAGGAAGTCGTAGAGAAGGTCAAGGAAGAGATGAATCGCACGATCAAGGAGGTCGGCGAACGCGCGAGCCTTGAGGCGGACGTTCACAGCCTGCATCCCGAAATTGTGCGTTTGTTGGGACGGCTGAGCTACCGCACCTCGTATGGTCAAAATGTGTTGAAGCACTCGCTGGAGGTTTGCCATCTCGCGGGGATCATGGCCGCGGAACTGGGCATGAACATTCCCGAGACGAAGCGCGCGGCCTTGATACACGACATGGGCAAGGCGGTCAGCCACGAGATCGAAGGGTCGCACGCGATCATCGGGCACGACTTCTGCAAGAAGTACGGCGAGAACGAGATGATCGCCAACGCGGTGGGCGCGCACCACAACGAAATGGAACAGGCCTCGGTCATGGCCGTGATTGTCCAGGCGGCGGACGCGTTGTCGGCTGCGAGACCCGGTGCACGGCGCGAGACGGTAGAGACGTATATCAAGCGGCTTGAGCAGCTTGAGAAGATTGCGGACGGATTCCCCGGAGTGGACAAGTCGTATGCGCTTCAGGCGGGACGCGAGATCCGAATCGCGGTGTGTCCGGAGCGGATGAACGACGCGGAGGCGATGCAGCTTGCGCGCGACGTGGCCCGCAAAGTCGAGAGCGAGATGACGTACCCCGGCCAGATCAAAGTGACAGTAATCCGAGAGACCCGCGCCACCGAAGTGGCGAAGTAAGCCGCCGGTGAATGCGTATACTGTTCATCGGTGATATTGTCGGCGGTCCCGGCCGTGCGTGCGTCAAGAATTGGCTCCCGGAATTGTGCGGGGAGCATCGAATTGACTTCGTGGTTGCCAATGGGGAAAATTCCGCGGGCGGCTTGGGGGCGACCCCAGCCATTCTGAGGGAGCTGCTCGGGTGCGGTGTTCACGCGATCACGATGGGCAACCATACGTGGCGCAAGAAGGAACTCGCCCCGGTGCTTGATTCCTTTGGGGCGGTTGTCCGTCCCGCCAACTATCCGGAGGGCGTGCCCGGCCAGGGCAGCGTTGTGATTCGATTGCCGGATGGGCGGACGGTTGGTATCGCGAATCTCCTGGGCCGGGTGTTTATGGAGCCCGTTGGGTGTCCATTTACCATCGGGCGTCGCGAGGTGGAGCGGCTTCGCGAGCAGACGCGGATTGTGCTGGTAGACATTCATGCGGAGGCGACGGCGGAGAAGGTTGCCCTGGGGTGGTATCTCGACGGGCTGTGCACGGCGGTTGTGGGAACGCACACGCACGTGCAGACGGCAGACGAACGGATATTGCCGCAAGGAACGGCCTACATCACCGACGTGGGCATGACGGGCCCAATGGATTCGGTCATTGGGGTGGAGCGCGAGAAGATAATCCATAAGTTCCTGACCGGGATGCCGGCGGAACACACCATATCGAAGGAACGCCCAGGGCTGAACGGAGTCGTGATCGATGCGGACGACGCGACGGGGCGTGCGGTTTCCATTCAACGAGTGACGCGTTTCGACGCGTAAGTATTCAGGAATTCCATGTACTTTAAGCAGCTCGAGCTGATTGGCTTCAAGTCTTTCGCGGATCGGACCATCTTGAAACTCGATCCCGGCGTGACCGCCGTGGTTGGGCCGAACGGGTGTGGTAAGAGCAACATTCTCGATTCGTTGCGATGGGTGCTCGGGGAGCAGCGCGCCAAGGAATTGCGCGGTTCCAACATGCAGGACATCGTGTTCAACGGGAGCGAGAACCGGCACCCCTTGGGCATGGCGGAAGTATCCGTCACGTTCGACAACTCGGATTCGAGCCTCCCGGTGGATTTCTCCGAGGTTCAGATCACGCGGCGCATCTACCGTTCCGGCGAGAGCGAGTATTTCATCAACAAAGCCGCCTGCCGCCTGAAAGATATCCACGAGTTGTTTATGGATACCGGCGTCGGCACGCAGGCGTATTCGATGATCGGCCAGGGCAAGATGGACATGATCCTCAGCTCGAAGCCGGAAGATCGGCGCTTCATTTTCGAAGAAGCCGCGGGCATCATCAAGTACAAGAACCGCAAGCGGCTTGCGATGCGCCGCCTGGAATCGGCGGAGCAGAACCTGCTGCGCCTTGGCGACATCATCGCCGAGGTGGAGCGCCAGATGCGTTCGCTCAAACGCCAGGTCAACGCGGCCATTCGATATCGCGAATTGAGCGAACAGTTGCGGGAAGTCGAAATCCGCGCAGCGTGGCTCGAATTCGTGCGGCTGACCTCGGAGATTGAGATCCTCAAGCACCAGTTCTCCGAATCCACCGATCGCTACGAGAAGGTGTCGGTGCGGATTTCGGCACTTGAAGCGCGCCACGAGGAAGTGAATCTCAATCGCCTCGAAGTCGAGCGGGTTCGTTTGGCGCGGCAACAAGGCGTCTACGAGATCGAGTCCGAGATG
>JBHEKO010000036.1:0-4810 GCA_041859475.1 Candidatus Hydrogenedentales bacterium | reverse complement strand
ACGACGATACTCCAGCGCGACGTGCGCGATCTCGCGAACATCGAGCACCTTGCCCTCATGCCACGCTTGGCCGCCATGCTCGCCGCGCGCACCGGCACGCTCCTCAATACCGCCGAACTGTCGCGCAGCTTGGGGTTGCCGATGAGCACGCTTCAGCGCTACTTGGCGCTGCTGGAAGCCATATTCGTCGTTCAGTTGCTGCCTGCGTGGTCGGCCAACCTGGGAAAGCGCCTTGTGCGCGCACCGAAAGTGTTTCTGTGCGACTCGGGACTGATCGCGCACCTCTGTAACATGGATAAGCCCCGGCTTAACCTCGAACCCGAATTCCGCGGCCGCTTGCTCGAATCCTTTGTACTCTCGGAACTCCGCAAACAAGCGGCTTGGAGCCAATCGCGCCCGAGCTTCCATCACTTTCGTTCCCATGCGGGACAGGAAGTGGACCTCCTCATGGAAGGACCTGGAGGCGACATTGTGGGTATCGAAGTCAAAGCCTCCGCCACCGTAACCGGCGCGGATTTCAAAGGGCTCAGCTTCCTGCAAGAAGCCCTGGGTAAACGTTTCCATCGCGGAATCGTGCTGTACACCGGGAGCCAGACCGTGCCCTTCGGAAAGGGGCTCGAAGCGGCACCCGTGGACTCGCTGTGGCAAACGCCGTGACCTGCGCCGAATCGTGCCCGGCGCATAGGACATGATAGACTCAATTCACTATGTACGCCGATGTGACATCCGCCATGCAGGCCGTTAACGCGCTTGTCGACGAATACCGCGTCACGTGCCTGTGGTTTCTTCGCAAAGACTACTATCCTCAAACAACCGCCGACGCGTGCCGCGTCCTCGAATCGATCGAGCGGCATGGCGACGTGGCGGCATTTCGTAAAGCCGCGGAGCTTCGCCAATGGCTCTCACAGAATTCCAACGAACCATCTGCCACCTAATCGCCCGAAACCGCATCGATAGCGGAGAGAGCTATGTTGCGGGTGGCTTGGCATTGAATGAGGTAACCAGCAGTGAGCGCCTTTCGCGTGACATCGATCTCTTTCACGACACGGTTCAAGCAGTCGCCGCGAGTTGGAATGCAGATCGCACTTTATTGGAAACGCACGGATATCACGTGCTTGTGGCTCGAGAGAGGGAAGGCTACGTCGAAGCGGTCGTGAGCCGCGAACCCCAAAGCGTTGTCATGCAGTGGGCAACGGACAGTGCATACCGGTTCTTTCCACTTGTGCGTCACGAAGACTTCGGACTAATACTCCATCCGGTCGACCTCGCCACCAACAAAGTGTTGGCGCTGGTCGGCCGCCTCGAAGTGCGCGACTGGGTGGACCTAATCAATTGCCACAAGAGCATTCAGCGCTTGGGGTACCTCGCGTGGGCGGCCAGCGGAAAAGACCCCGCGTTCAGTCCGGCCGCCATTCTCGAGCAAGCCGCTCGATCCGCGCGATACACTGCGGCAGAGGTCGAGGCCTTGGCCTTCACCGGCCTCCCGCCCGACGCATCCGAGTTGTCAATCCACTGGCGCGAAATGTTGCGCGAGGCCATCGAAATCATTGCCATCTTGCCTCCCCCCAAGGCAGGTACCTGCTTACTCGACAGCGTCGGTGCCCTCTACACTGGAGACACGGCCCTGCTCCGCGCCGCGCTTTCCGCCGGAACGATTCGCTTCCATGAAGGGCGAATCCGAGGTGCGCTACCGCGAGTATGCGACTAGTGGATCTTATCGGTTGATTTTGTGAGTTGTATCGCTGGCTTCCAGTCGGCTCTTAGCCTAACGACGGGACTGCGTAACTCTCAATTTCCATTGAAACGAACCACTAGGCTTGGCGCGCACCTGACCCCCCTCTCCGTGAACGCCCAATGGACTTATACGTATAGTATACGTATAATCAATTCATGAACAAGAAACTCACCATATCCGTTGATGAGCGCGTCTATGAGGGGTTACACCAGCATATCGGTCGACGCCGAATTAGCCATTTCATTGAAACACTTGTCCGCCCCCATGTTGTCGATCAAGATTTGGTCGCCGGATATCGCGCTCTGGCAGAGGACGAACAGGACGCGAAAGAGGCGTTGGAGTGGACCGAAGGGACAATCGGGGACATAGGCGATGAAACGGGGTGAAGTCTGGTGGGTGAATTTCGAGCCGTCACTAGGGGGCGAAATTCGCAAACAAAGGCCTGCGATTATTGTGAGTAACGATGTCTCCAACCAATTCTTGAACCGTGTCCAAGTTGTTCCCCTCACTTCAAACATCACGTGGTTGTATCCCGGCGAAGCGTACGTGTCCGTGAACGGCGAGCAACGCAAGGCCCTGGCCTCCCAACTCGCGACAGTCAGCAAATCCCGCCTTTCGACCAAACACGCTCTTCTATCGGCGCAAGACGTGGCCGAAGTTGAGCGGGCGATCCGGGTACAACTGGGTCTTTCTGTGTAGCAACGGTCTCAACTCCATACTCCCCGAGTCCCCACGGTGGACGTTATCACCGTCGTTTCACTTTCCCCCGCCCGTCTCCATCCTGTATGCTGTTCCTTCATGCGCGAAAGGGGAGGTAAAGCTCATGTACATTCGACAATTGGGGTTCTTGGTGGCGTGCCTTGTAGGCGCGACGGGGGTAACAACAGCAATGGCCGCGGAAAGCGATGCGTTGGTGTATGGGTTGCGGTGCGAATATCGGTCCAACCCATTGGGAATTGACACGACGCAGCCGCGATTGAGTTGGAAAATCGAGGCGCCTGGGCGCAACCGCGCGCAGTCGGCGTATCAAATTCTTGTGGCGACGTCACCGGATGTGTTGGCGGCGGACAAGGGCGACGTGTGGGATTCGGGCAAAGTGAAGTCGGATCAATCTCTCAACATCCTCTACGTCGGCGCGGCGCTCGCATCGCATCAGGCGTGCTCGTGGAAGGTGCGCGTATGGGACGAGGCCGGCAAAGAGTCCGCCTGGAGCGAGCCGGCGCTGTGGACGATGGGCATCTTGAAGCCGGAAGAATGGACCGCGAAGTGGATCGGTCTCGACAGCGGCGATGAACCCGCCGACAACTCGGGCGATGTCGCCAAGGCGCGCTGGATTTGGTTCGCGGAAGGCGAGCCCGCGCAATCGGCGCCTGTAGGCACTCGGTATTTCCGCAAGACCATCGAAGTCCCCGCGGATCGCAAGCTGTCTTCCGCGACGGCGTTCCTTGCGGGCGACAACCAAGCGAAGCTGTTCGTGAACGGCGCGCACGCCACGGACTTCTCCACCGCGAAATCCGCGACCGAAAAACCGGTCACGGACCTGCTCGCGCCGGGCAAGAACGTGATTGCCATTTCCGTCGAGAACGCAGGCAGCGCGCCGAATCCCGCGGGATTGCTGGCGGCATTCGTGTTGCGGTTCGAGTCGGGTGACCCCGTCCTGATCACCACGGACGGCGAATGGAAGTCGTCCGATTCCACTATCGAGAATTGGAATGCGGCGGCGTTTGACGACAGCGCTTGGGGCAACGCCAAAGACCTTGGCGCAAGCGACCTCCAACCGTGGGGAACGCCCAAGAAGCAGGAATCTCGTGTGTTGCCAGCGCGCATGCTGCGCCGCGAATTCGATCTCGCGAATCCGGTCAAACGCGCGACGGCCTATATCAGCGGCCTTGGCCTGTATGAACTGTACGTGAACGGCGAGCGCATCGGCGATCAGGTTCTTGCGCCGGGTTGTACCGAATACAACAAGCGCACCTTCTACAACACCTACGACGTGACCGAGGCAGTGCAGTCGGGCAAGAACGCCGTCGGCGTGTGGCTGGGCAACGGCCGCTACTACGCGCCGCGCACAGGCGAGCCGACGACGACGCGAACCTACGGGTATCCCAAGCTGTTGTTCCAGCTTCGTCTCGAGATGGCTGACGGCTCGGTGCAGGAAGTCGTCAGCGACGAGGCGTGGAAGCTGACCACGGACGGACCCATTCGCGCGAACAACGAGTACGACGGTGAAGTCTACGATGCGCGTATGGAACTTCCCGGCTGGGACAAGCCTGGTTTCTATGACGCGAAGTGGCAGACGCCGCAGCTTGTGCAGAAGCCCGGCGAGGTCATGTCGGCGCAGATGTCCGAGCCAATCAAGGTGAATGCGGTTCTGCATCCCATCGCCATGACCAATCCGCAGCCCGGCACATACGTGTTCGACATGGGCCAGAACATGGTGGGATGGTGCAAGCTGAAGGTGGCGGGACCCGCGGGGACGCGCGTGAAGCTGCGCCATTCCGAAGTCGTACACGACGACGGCACCCTGTATTTGGACAACATTCGCGGCGCGAAAGTGACCGATGAATACGTCTTGAAGGGGTCGGGCAAGGAAGTGTTCGAGCCGCGGTTCACCTACCACGGCTATCGCTTCGTCGAATTGACCGGCTACCCCGGCCAGCCCGATCTCGATGTTATCGAAGGCCTCGTTGTCCACGATGCAGTCACGCCCTCGGGTACCTTCGAGTGCTCGAACAAGCTCGTAAACAGCATCTACAAGAACGTCGTGTGGGGCACGCGCGGCAACTACCGCAGCATGCCCACCGACTGCCCGCAACGCGACGAACGCCAAGGCTGGCTCGGCGACCGCTCCGAAGTGTCGCGCGGCGAATCGTTCATGTTCGACACGTCCGCGTTCCACTCGAAGTGGGTCTGTGACATGCACGACGGCCAGCGTGAAGACGGCAGCATCTCCGATGTGTGCCCGACGTATTGGCCGCTGTACAACGACAACGTCACGTGGCCAAGCACGTTCATCATTATTCCCGGCATGGTCTACGACCAGTATGGCGACAGCCGCGTCATCGAGCGTCACTA
>JBHEKO010000628.1:0-7628 GCA_041859475.1 Candidatus Hydrogenedentales bacterium | reverse complement strand
CGAAAAATTGAGTGGGTTCAAGTGTGACGATGGACTTCGAGGCAGTACGACGCGGAGCCAACGGACTGCGAAGGAATGCTAGAAATGGCAAATTCATCCCAGAAGTCTCTCAAAATGGTGCTCGGAGTGGTGCTCTCCCTTCAAAGCATCGCAGCATTTGCCTATGTTTCCGACTCCGCCAAGCGCCTTGGCGCGGACACCTCGGCAACTGCTGACGAAATGACATTCGGCCAGGATCTCGGCACTCCGTCAGAATCCTGGCAGGTAGCGGCCAAGGGGACCAAGCCCCCGAGAGCCCCCAAGCCCCCCAAGGATACGACTCCCCCCCCAGCTCCCGCGACCACAGTCACCGTGACCGACACTCCCGTTCTTACCAACGTCGACCGCCTCGGCCTCAATTTGGGCGGCCTCGACAATTGGGGCGCCGGCCAGCTTATGAAGAACATCATCCAGAACCCCGGCTTCGAAGCGGGCGAATACGCCACCGTCTTTCACCCGACGGACGGAGCCACTTCCAGCCGCGTCCAGCAGGACTTCTGGGAAACCGATTGGAACTACGACCCATGGGGTATCGGCCAGCCCGAAGGTTTCTGGACCGATGCCGACTACGAAATCGTCTACGGCCCTGCCAAAGGCCGCACGGGCAAAGTCCTCAACTTCACCCACGAATCCAACCGGTACACGTGGTACTTCGACGGCGATGGCCTTGCCCCGCAACACTGGGACGTGATCTTCGCGCGCAAGCAGTTCCCCGGCACCTACGGCACGTGGGAAGTATCTCCCGACATCGACACCACGACCGTCCGCCCCGGCTCGACCGGACGTCAGTCCTTTCACGCGGACTACCCCGGCGACCCGTGGGGCCCCATCTTCACGAGCTACTTCGATTCGCAGTGGCGCGACAGCGACGGCACGGCCTCCAAGCTCCTCCTCGTTAAAGGCAACTGGAAATTCGAAGTGTGGGCCAAGGGGAAGAACAACGGCGACCAGATTCGCGTGAAGTTCGTGCGCGAAGGCGAAGCAACCTTCATCGACGAGACCTTCACCCTCACGACCCAGTGGCAGAAGTACACCGCAACCGCCAACGTCCCCGCCGATGCCGACCGCATCGGACCCTATACCGCCGAAGATTATCACGCCATTCTCGTACTGAGACTGTCCATGCCCACCGAAGGCGGCGAGGTCTGGTTAGACGACATGTCTCTCGGCTGCACGGACTACACGAACCCGACCGCGTTCACGGACACCGTCGTCAACAAGCTCAAAGAACTCCGCCCTGGCGTGTTGCGCGACTGGCGCACCCAGTTCGGCGCAACCCTCGACAACGAGCTCTCGGACCCGTGGTCGCGCAAGACCACCGGCTACCGCCCCCACGACCGCGCCGCCAACACCTTCGGCTACTCGCTTCCGGAATTCTTGGTGCTGTGCCGCGAAATCGGCGCAAAGCCTTGGTACGTCGTCCCCCCGACCTTCACCGAGCAGGAATGGAAGAACCTCAACGCGTTCCTGTGCGCGCCCGTCGAATCGGGAAACCTGTATGCGCTCAAGCGCGCCGCCCTCGGACAGACCGCTCCCTGGACCAGCGTGTTTCCGGCCATATACCTCGAGTACGGCAATGAACTGTGGGGCGCGGCTTCGGGCAGCGACCCCTTCTTCGGCGCGTCCCACCTGGGCGGATACCGTTTGGGCGAAATTGCCAACGAACGCTTCGCCGCCATGAAGAGCAGCCCCTATTTCAACGCGAATGTCCTCCGCCTCACCATCGGCGGACAAGCCGGCTGGGCCGACCGCCAGCAGGAAATTGAAAGCAGCAGTTCCAATCACAATTCGGTCGCCCTTGCCCCGTACTTCGGCGCTCTCGATGCGTGGGCGAACGAATCCGAAGTGTTCTACCCGCTCTTCGCCCGTGCCTTTGAAGACACGACCACTGGCTCGATGAAGCAGACCAAAGACATCATGAGCGCCTCCGGCAACAACGCCGAACTCTCCGTCTACGAAATCAACTTCCACACAACCTACGGCGAATCCCCCATGGAAGTTCGCAACCCGTTCGTCGCTGGTTTCGGTGGCGCGCTGGCCATGCCGTTGTACATGCTTCGGTATCAGAACGACCTCGGCGTCAAGGCCCAATGCGCGTTCACCATGGCCCAGTTCAGCTTCCCCGTGGGCGGCGGCAACAACGTCCGCATATGGGGCCTCCTTCGCGACATCGAAGCCACCGGCCGCAAGCGCCCGACCTGGCTCGGCATGGAAATCGCCAACAAAGCCATTCAAGGCGACCTGGTTCAGTCCAGCATTTCGGGTATCAATCCCATCCGAACGGAAGACCATACGAGTGGCCTCTCCAGTTCCGTCACCTTCCCCCTGATCAACTCCTTCGCCTACCGCGACGGCCTGAACCGCTCGATCATTCTGTTCAACCTGAGCCTCACCGATTCTTACCAGGTGGCCGTAGACACACCCTTCGAGCCGAACGCTGCGGCAACCCGGTACGAACTGAATGCGGATAGCCTCTACACAACCAACGAAGACGCCGAAAACATCAAGATCGTCTCCTCGGCTATCACCGATTTCAAAGACCTCTACGCCGTCACGCTTCCGGCCCACTCGCTCACGGTCATCACGTGGAGCGACCTGAGCGGAATCACGCTGAGCACGTCTTCCGTTCAATTCCCGAGCACCAACACCGGCGACCAGGCCATTGCAAGCCTGCTGGTTACGAACGCCGAAGCCACTCCGACCTCCCTGACCGTCACGGACCTGAGAAAAGTCAGCGGCGATACTTCCGAATTCTCAACCCCGGCCCTCACGACGGATTTGGACCTCGCTCCTGGCGAAAGCGCCGAAATTGAAGTCATGTTCACGCCGCAAACGGCAGGCGAAAAATCCGCGCTCTTCCAAGTCACGTCCACCGATCCCGAGCGCCCGACTCAGAACGTCGTACTCGAAGGCGAGGGACTGTCCACGGATACGGGCGGCGATACCGGTGGCGACACAGGTGGCGATACGGGTGGCGATACGGGTGGCGACACGGGTGGCGACACAGGCGGCGACACAGGCGTCCCCGACACCAACGTCGGCCCCGAAGGCGACCTGGATGCAGACGGTCTGTGGGACAGCATGGAACAGCAGATAATCGCTGCCGCCCAGTCCGACGACGACCCCACGAATGATTGGATTCTGACTCTCGCCGACGTTCTTCCCGAAGACGATTTCGACGGCGACGGCGTCACCAACAAGGTCGAGAGCGACTACAACATCGATGCGACCGACCCATTGCAAAAGCTTCCGGCGGCGAGCACATGGGCGCTTGGGCTCCTGACAATTGCCCTTGGCGCGTTCGCCGTCCGGCGCTACGGACACCAATTGAGCTGACCGAAGCAGCCATAGCGGACCTGCGAGAACGCGAAGTCATCAGGCACACCGCACGAGCGAATCCAAAGCGCTCGTGCGGTGTGCTGTTTGCCGGCGAATTGGACCCGGGCATAGGGCCGTCCCGCCAAAGAACATAGGACGAATCGGTCCGCTACGGCCGATCCGTCCTATGCAGTTTCACACACCCTAAGCGCTAAGGCGTTAGGTTAATCGTCAGCGGCGTGGGCGCCGCGCCCACCGTGATGGTCTCCCGGTGAGCAGGCGTCCGCATGGCATTCATTAGACCCGACATATCCGGACTGCCCGGATTCACGTCCACGGAATACACCTCAAGAACGTACTCTCCCGGCTCCACATTGCCCAACGTGAACGTGCCATCCGATTCGACGATCGTCTGACCTTCCAGATAGCGCATGGCTTCAATCATCTCGCCAATATTCGTTACGTTGATGTTCTCCAACGAAGGCCCGCCGGGACGGCGCAACGCGACGACCGTCGTGGCCCCGCTGGATCCTGCTATCGTGCCCGACACCGGCGCACCGCCACCGCCGCCGCCCATATCGACGTCCGCAATCTGCCCCTCGGCGATATCGACGACCCGCGGAGTGAACTGCATCCCGCCCTGTCCGGCCTCGGCAAAGCGCGCGGGATCGAACGCCGTCACCATATATGACCCGGACGTGAGCCCGGCTACATCGAACTGGCCTTGGCTGTCCGTCTGTACCATCTGGAATCCGTTGGGCCCCATCACCATGACCATCACGTTCGGCTGGGGCTTCCCATCAATTGCATAGGTTCCGCGCGCCCCACCCGATTTCTGCAACGCCAACCGCAGCCCCGTGACATCGACTCCCTTTTTTACCGTCACCTCCGTGGAAGTGCGCGCATACGTGCCATGCATCCCCACAAGCTTATACTTCCCCGCGGGTACCCGGCTCATCGTGAACTCGCCGGTTGGTCCAGTCGTAGCCGAGCCCGCCGTCTTCACCATCGCCGCTGGCAACATCGACGACATCATGTCCGCCATCTGATTGCTGCCCACAGGAACAAGCTGCACCGCCGCACCGGCAACCATCTCCCCAGTCGGACCCACGATCACCCCGCTCACCGCGACACCGGGGTCGAGCACGATGCGCAGGTCATCAACCTTCGCGCCCACGTCGACGGATATCGGTTCGGAATCGGCTGTTCCGCTGGACTGGCTCTTCGCCGCCACGGTGTACCGGCCCGGTTTGACCTTCGTAAACTCAAAGTGCCCATAAGCGTCCGTGCTGGCGCCGCCTCGATCTCCGCCAAACATATCGCGCATGACTGCGCCCATGAACTGCGGCGACGTTTCATCGCCCTGTTCTTCGTCAAGACCCTTCAGCGACACCGAGCATGAAGCTACCGGCTCGCCCGATGCGGTTACGACCGTCCCCGAGATGTGTGCAGGGGGCTGCAGCTTCAACGTGATCGTCGTGCCGACCGCCACGCCCATCTCCTCGGCAATACCCTTCTCGTCTTCCACGGAAAGGTCGTAGTTTTCCGCGTTCAACCCTTTGATGGTAAACGTTCCGTCGGCTTCCGACGTGGCCCCGTTCGTGTTCATCGGCATGATCGCGTCGCGCGCCTCCACGCGCACTTCCGCCGCGGGCTTGCCATCGGCAGTGAGGACCGTCCCCGCGATTACTCCCGAGCCTTGCTCCTCGCCTGCATCCTTCTCCGTCTCGACGATCACTTCCAGGCCCGCGATGTCCTTTCCTTCGGCCACCGTCACTGGCGTGGAGCCTTCGCGGAAATTCGCGCGCATCGGCCCCTGGAACCCACGCGGTCGAATCAGATACTCCCCTGCGTTCACGTTCTTGAACGTGAATTCGCCCTTATCGGAGGTGTTCTGCGTGTCCGGCCCCTCGAACTGACCCCAAGCCTCCCGCGATACGGGAAACAGCAACAGCATCTCGTTGGGCGCCGGCTCGCCCGACGCGAATCGCGCCACGCCGGAAATCGTGCTCCCCTTCGCCAACGTCACCGTGACTTGCGGCGCGCGACTCCCCTTCGCCGCCTTGAACGCTTCGCTCGAACCGTCCGCATAGTCGTCGGATTTTGCCCGCGCGCGATACTCGGTGCCGAATTCTAGACCGATAATCTCGAAATGCCCTTGCTCGTCCGTGCGGTCGTCCATCCCTTCAAAGGGATCCGTATTCATCGAATTCATCGTGCGCATGGCCGTCTGGAAGAACTGCGTCGGCATGATCATCACTGTCGCGTCTTTGACCGGACCGCCCGACGTGTTCACGACCATGCCCTTCACCGAAGCGCCCTTGTCAAGATTGAAGTCGATATGCTCGTACGTGGCCCCCGCCGCAATCTCCAATTGACGTTCGTCTTCCGGCTCGACGAGATACCCCTTGCTGCGCGCGCTTGCCACGAGCCGGAACGAACCTTCCGGCACGCCGTCGATCATATACGTGCCGTCGGCCTCCGACTTGGCGCGCAGACCCCCGTCTCCTCCACGGCCACGTTCCATCATCATTTCCATGAAATTCTGCTGCGAACTGACCACCCGGATCGTCACCCCTTCAATCGGTTTTCCGTCCGCCTCATCCAACACGGAACCCGTGATCGTGCCGCCGGGCTGCAACTGAAAGTCGATACGCACCTTGCCTTGGGCCTTTTCATCCATCGGATGCTCAAACCGCGTGTAACCCTTCGCGGCACACGCCACGGCACGATACTCGCCTTCCGGAACCTCCAGCGTATAGGCCCCCTGCTCGTCGGTCTTGGCCTCGGCAGGCGGTGTATCGCCCTCCTCTCCACCACGACGCCGTTCCCGCTTCAGCAACGAAATCGTTGCCTCTTTGACCGGCGTACCCGAAACGGCGTCGATTACGGCGCCATATAGCTGTACTTCGGAGGCCTCCGCAGTCGGGGTTGCCGCTGGCTGCGCAACGGCAGGCGGGGGCGGCGAAGTCTGTGCCGCGTCCGCAGCCTCGGATTTCGGGTCCGGCGGGGCTACCGCTGTATTGGCCGCCGGCCGCACAAGAATCGCCACCCCAACAGCGCCGATAATGGCCAGCACAAGCACAACGACAATCACCTTCATGGAATTCATAGTCCTTTGACCTGCCTCTCCGTTGGCGCCCCCCGGCCTCTTGCCGCAATCATACTCGGAAACACGCGCAATTCGCGCAAGAATCGGATAGGGCCATAACATCTCTTCGGTCCACGTTCTCCACGGACTCTGGCCACACCCCGTGGCGCATCACGCACTCATTGGACCCCTGCAACAAGAGAATGGTTTATTCACGATTTCGCGATCATGTAAGTAGTTGACACCAACGCAGGCTTCCCCCCGCACCGCTGGCTCCTCTTCACACCGCTGCCTCCTCTTCGTAGCGCTGGCTTCCAGCCGGCTCTTCTGTCCCCCCCCCCGCACCGCTGGTTCCTCTTCGTACCGCTGGCTTCCTCTTCGTACCACCGGCTCCTCTTCGTACCGCTGGCTTCCAGCCGGCTCTTAAAAAACAACGCCCATCCCGGCATTGCCGGGATGGGCGTGCGTCTAATTGACTACAGCGCTATACGCGACCTTCGCTAGTAACGACGCTCCTCGACCTGACCCGCAACCGCGTCATTCGTTACCGCCACCGTGAGACTCGATTTCGGCAAGGCCAACATCAACCGGTCGTTCGAGACCGCAATGTTGAACACCGAGAAAGCAAGTGAGGGACCCATCATGCCGGGCATGCCCGGAGCCTCCACGATGGTTTCGGAAGTGACGGGCCCGTTTGGATCGCGAGCCGGCGCGGCGGAAGGCTTCTCGGGGTCAACGGGCACATCCGGTCCTTTCACGGCAATCCCGCCGCCCATGGGGCCAACGGCTCCGCCTCCAAAGCCGCCAATAGCAACGGAAACGGGGGAGGCCTGCGTGGCCGAGGGCGCCTCCACAATCACAATCAACCGCTCGCTTTCCGCAACCTTGTCCATGCGATGCCCGTACTTCACGAGCGTCCCCACAATCGCCTGACGAAGCGTATCCACCTTGGCCTTGTCGAAACTCGCCGTCGGCCCGGAGAAGCGCGTGACGACGCGATTCCCGCTTCCGCGAAGCTGCCCAGGGAAGCCTCCTCCAGGAGCGCTAGATACTACGCCTCCTCCCATTCCACCTCCCGCACCGCCTCCAGAAATCCCGCCTCCTTTGGGCTCAGGGCCTCCAGGCACCCCGCCGCCGCCGAATCCACCGCCGCCACCAAATACAACGCCGCCAAAGCGCC
>JBHEKO010000598.1:0-9851 GCA_041859475.1 Candidatus Hydrogenedentales bacterium | reverse complement strand
GGCGCTCCAGGAGTACGGATATTCGGCGAGCTTGGTGGAGGTTTTTGTCGTCCCCCAAGGCGATACGACGCACTTCGATGTCGCGAACTTAATGACCAACTGGCCCCAGTTCTTCTCCGACGTTGTCCCCTACTTGGGGGTGAGCTTCGGCGGGCTCTTTGGTTTGGCGATCTATTTCGCCTGGTTTGGGCAGTGGCGCTGCGGTGCTTCACTTCTGCTGCACATGGCGTTGGGCTGGTTCGTCGTCTTTCTCGCACTGCCAGTACTGGGACCATCCGTTGTCCGAGGCGCGTACCTCTGCGTCGCGAACCTATTGGCGTTTTCCCCTTCCCCAAGCATGTTCTCACTATCCAATTGGGGAGGCCTGAGATTGTCTCCGCCACGCGGAGACGACTGGGCGGGGATTACAGGAGTGTTCTTCGGAGCCTTGATATACTTTCTGCGAAAAGACTTACGGCCCGTAGCCTACACCGCTCTTGTCAGTGGGTTTGTCGGTGGCGTGGGCTTTGCCGGAGCTGCCTTTCTGAAACTGATGATGGTCTCGGCCGGCAATCCGAATCTCGTGGCGGGAACGGAAATCAACCCTTCTTGGGCCTTTTGGCAAAGTGCGAACTGGCACAGTTTCCTTGAGCAGAGCTATGGCCTTGTCAACGGCCTGGGCATTGCCTTGGCGCTCGGCCTTTTGTCCGTGCGGGTTCCCTTCTTCGACTCCGAGGAAGAGCGGGCCGGGGCGCGCCCGTGGACCCAAGTCTTTGCCGTCGCGTTTGTCGTACTCTTGATCCCCTATGTGAACCTGGCCAAGAACGTCGTCGTGTGGGTGAGCGAAGCCAAGGTCGTTCCCGAAGTAATGCGCGTTCCGTTGGTGGCAGGCTGGAGCGAATGGCTACAGTTTTCCGCGAGCACGTGGTTCAATGTGACGTATCTCCTGTTGGCAGTAACGGTACTGAGTCTGATGATAATCCATTCTCGTCGCCCTCTGGCCCTCCTGCCCTCCTCTGGGTTGGGACGGGGACAACTGCTGTATCTGGCGCTCCTATGGGTCATGGTCGTCGGCAATTTCGAGCGGGCTTTGGCCGGGTTTACCGAACAACGCCTTCTGACCGAATGGGTCATCACCGTCAATGCCATGCTGGCAACCATCTTGGTTCTGCTTGGACCGAGAGAAGACGACATGACAATCATCTCCGACGACTGTCGGTATGGGGTCCGCGATTTCGCGATTATGGTTGCCTCCGGCGTCTTCATGTGTATTTGGATTTTGACTTGTATGTTTTATGCAGTCCGGCTCACCTATGGAGACTCCTTCGCTGGGCACGCTGGATATCAGGGTCAAGCTCAGACTCGCTTCGGAGATATGGCCGAGTGGAAGATTCGTCCTATACTAAAAACCGAAGAGCATCGATAGGATGTATGTAAGTAATTGTAATAAAATAGGTTACAAATCATCGAGACGGACATTCTCGTCCAATCCATCCGATCCATTCTAGTTGTTTCTGAAACAAACAAACACAATGAAACATACGTGAAACGATATGATTTTTTGTGAACAGATTTTTTGATGTCTGAGCTTCTCTTTGATACTGCCCACATGCTGTCCTCTAGAAATGGACGTACAAGTAAATTTTGATTTACTTGTCACCGGACTCAGTTTGATTCCGAAGTCGCACCGGAGGAAGCCCCAATGTAACCAATCTTGATCTCGGTGTCTGACCCGTACGGCGAGGTCACGGTGAGGTAGACATCATAGACTGCGGCGGCGGTGTAGATGTGCGTCGGGCTCGGCAGGTCGCTGGAAGCGCCGTCTCCAAAATCCCAGAGCCACTGCGTGAGCGGCCCGGTTCCAGGTACCGAAAGGTCAACAAACTGAACGGGTCGATACGGGGCGGGTTGCCTGTTCGAGACCGAAAAGTCGGCTTGCGGAACTTGGGGACGGGTGACCTGGACGCACTTTTCCCACGTGCGCACGTCCGAGAGATCTCCCGAGGTCACCGAGAAGGCGACGTCGAAGCTCCCAACAGACTCGTACGCATGAACCGGGTTCTGCTCCATACTGGTCGTTCCGTCGCCGAAATCCCAGTGCCACTTTAGGTCAGCTTCCAAACCCGACACGGCGCGCGACGCATCGCTAAACGAGACGGGATGTCCAAGTAAGACCTCTCCAGGATCCCGCGTGAAGTCCGCAGCCAGCACAACGTCAGCAGTGACCGGCACGATGATGTCGTCAATGCCGGGCGCTTGCACCAGCACTTCTCCCTTGTTGCCGGCTGACTTCATAAGGTGTCTGGCGATGCTGACGGTGACAACCGTAGTTTTGCCGTCCGGTTGTGGGGTAACGACGGTTGGTGACACGAGAATCCAGGGAGCCGAAGGGAGAAGCGCGATTTCCTGGTGCAGGGGCAGGTTCGGGTTTACCCTCAATTCGAGGTGAGAGACGTTACGTCCGAAGGTGAGCGTGGATGGTGTGACCACGACGCTGGTGTTACGTACCGCACACGATGGTAGGACAAGCGTGGTCGCAGCCAGAAGCAGCAGCATACGGTTCCACCAATGACGGCTGACAGGGTTTGCAGACACGCGCAACTTCCTCCCCAAAGACATGCAGAATCCTAGCGATGTACGCCGAGCCATATCAATTAGTTCATTTCCATGCTTCCCTTTGTTAGGATGCTCGCCACCGAATGTCACTTCTTGAGGAGACTCGATCATATGCCTTGGATACGCCGTCTACGTTTGTTCGTGCTGATTCTCTGTCCCTTCCTCGTTTCCTTGGTCCTGCTCGCGGAAACGGTCGATGTGCCTATGGGCGACGGCGCAGTCCTCAAGACGGACGTGTACCTGCCGGATGGCGGAACTCCCCCATTTCCCGTGGTCTTGATCCGCACACCCTATCCCAGGGCCGCGGGGGCCGGCGAAGCGAAGAAATACACCCCAAAAGGGTATGCGGTGGTTATCCAAAGCGTCCGCGGGACGGATGGCAGCCAGGGGACCTTTACGGGATTCCTGGACGATGGTTGGGGAAAGAACCGGGACGGTGCAGACACGGTTCAGTGGCTTCTGGGGCAATCGTGGTGCAACGGAAAGATCGGCGGAACGGGGTACTCGGCGCCGGGCAACACCCAGTCGCTATTGAGCGCGTCGACACGCGACCTGACGTGTCAGAGTATCGAAGCGGCGGCCACGGACTTCTACTTCGATCTTGCCTATCCGGGGGGCGTTTGGCGCCGGGAACAAAATGACGCCTGGTTGGGGATGTTCGGCGAAGATGGAAAGAAGGCGCGGGAACTGATGCGTTCCCATCCGGCCTATGACGACTTTTGGAAGGAGCTCGACGTATCCCGGAGGGCGCGTCACATCAATTCCCCCGGAATGTTTGTGGGTTCCTGGTATGACATCTTCCGAGACGGTACGCTGCGCGGCTTCTCGGCACGGCAATACAATGGGGCGGGCGAGGCTCGTGGCAGGCAGATGCTTATCATGAAGCCGACCGCCCATGGCGATTTCCCGAAGGATATGTCGTTTACATTTCCGGACAACATCTTCGACTTGAAGGTATCCGAGCAGCGGATGGATATGTTCGACTATTGGATGAAAGGCGACCGAAGTGCGCTGGCAGGGACTCCCAAAGTCTGGTACTACGTCATCGGAGATGACAGCGATCCGGATGCGCCCGGTATGGAATGGCGGAGTGCAGTGCGTTGGCCTCCTTTCCCGCCCAGAGAAAGGGCGTACTACCTGGCCGGCCAAAACCTCGTACTCGAACCACTCGACACCAACGAGATCGTCAGGGACTTTCGCTATGACCCGGCCGACCCGTGCCCGACGGCCGGAGGTGCAAACCTGACGATCCCTTCCGGGCCCCTGGACCAACGTCAGGTCAGCGGCCGGCCCGATGTGATTTCGTTCACGGGAGAGGTACTCACCGAGCCGCTTGAGATCACGGGTGCGGTGCGCATTCGGCTATACGTCTCGACGGATGCTCCCGACACCGATTTCGTCGCGAAGCTGATTGACGTCTATCCAGCGGGCGACGACCGCGAGATTCTCGTGATGGATGCTATCCGGCGTCTCAAGTTTCGTAAGGGTTTCTCAAAGCCAGCCAAACCCATGTTGCCGGGAAAAGTGGTCGAACTTGAGTTCGAGCTGGGGACCACAAGCTGGATCTTCAACACGGGACACCGCATCGGACTGCAGGTTAGCAGCAGCAACTTTCCTCGATTTGAGAAGAATCCAAATACCGGGGCGGACTTCCCAGATGAATCCAACCTTAGGGTCGCAACCAACGCCGTTCACATGAGCGGGGAATATGACAGCGCGCTGCTATTGCCAGTCCGCGACTTGGAAGCGGATATCGACCATGACGGCGTGCCGGACGAGGAGGAATGGACCCGAGGGACGTATCGCGTGCCCAAGAAGTGGGGGCATGCCATCGGAGGCTGCGACTGCTCGGGTTCGTAGTCCGCCACGATGGCGTCTTGCTCCAACGCTTGCACGTACTTGCAGGCTTTAGGCGGAAGGGTGCGGGATATCGATCTATTCGATATGAAGCACAATCGATGCAGCAAGCGTATTATTTTGATTCTAAAGGTCTTAGGACCCATGTAAGTTCGTAGACGAGTCTTCCAAGCGAATACTTCTTCGGATGTTGAATGATCTGAATGATTTGATAACCCCGGAATTTGGTCATCCAATACATGTAAATTTTGGATGACGTCTTGATGTATCCCGGTTTAAGCAGGGCACTACTGTTGATGAATTCCATGAGTCCACATCCTTCCCTTGTGGGGCAAGGGCTACTATGAAGATATGATTGTCCCTTCCCCATCGCATTATACCGCACGTTAGGGAATATTCAAAATTGCGGGAGTGGTCAGGGAAGCACGATTTTTCCGAGAATGGTGGGATGCGATGCCCCTGTGGCCGAAGGGACATTCGCGGGGGAGTTCATAACCGTCTCATTTCCCAGGATCGCGAATGCAATGGCCTCGCGTGCATCGCCAGGCAACCCCAATTCGTCGCTGGCGCGGAGGGGAATTGCGGGAAGGGCGTCGCGTAAGTGCTTACGAAGAGTCCGGTTGTGGACTCCTCCCCCGCTTACGACAATCTGTTCCGGAGAATGGAGCGGGAGTACAAAACGTTGAATCGCGTCCGTGATCGAGAAGGCGACGGTTTTTGTGACTGTTGCGACAATATCCTCAGGCGACCAGTCCTTTCTGGACTCAAACCCTTGGGGCATAAACTCTTCGACGGAGAACACTTCACGCCCGGTGGATTTGGGCGGAGGCTTTCGAAAGTAGGGGTGATCGGTCAATTGCTGGAACAGCGAGTCAATGACTTGGCCGTGAGCTGCAGTTGCGCCGTGTTCGTCCATGTGATGCTTTTCGCGAGACAGTACGCGCATGACGCCGTCAATCGGCATATTCCCGGGGCCCGTATCAAAAGCGAGGACATCCTCAAGCTTAGGAGTCACCACGGTGACGTTGGCGATACCGCCGATGTTGAGGCAGATGACGGGGTTGAGCTTCTGACGGAAGAGGACCCAGTCCGCGTACGGGACGAGCGGTGCGCCCTGACCGCCCGCTGCCATGTCTCGCGGGCGAAAGTCGGAAATGACGGGCAGCCCGGTCCGATGGGCCAGCACCGCCGGGTCGCCAATCTGGAGTGTTCCGAACTCCGCGCGGCCCGGCATAGGCGGAATGTGCGCCAGCGTGTGGCCGTGGGAGGCCACGAAGTCGGGGGCGACCGTCTTGTCGCCTGACTTCTCAACCACAGCTTGGACGGCTTCGGCAAAGAGCCCGGGAAGCTCGAAGTGAAGCCGGCGAATTTCGTGGGCGTCGATTTTAGGCGAAAGGAGGCGTTCTCGAATTGCCGTGGTGTAGGGGATGGTCGAAAACGCGATGAGCTTTAGGCGGAGTTTCGATCCGGAGCCTTTGATGCGCACCAAAGCGGCGTCCACTCCGTCGCATGATGACCCCGACATGAGTCCGACGGCAAAGCGTGCGGACTTTGATTTCATGGACTCGAACTGACGCATGGACAAGATGATCTACTCCCCGTCCGCATTTCCAATCCCCACGCAGGGCAACGTGTCACGAGAGTGTATCGAAGAGGACCGTCGCGTGTCGATCTCGAAGGCGAAGAGGCGGTTTCGGCGAAACCGCCCTACCCAAGAACGCCCTGCCTGAAAACTCCCTGCCTGAGAGCAGCCAAGGACGGATGCCTGCGCTACTTGATGGCGACTTGCGCGTAGGACATGGTGTCGCCGCCTTTGCAGTGGCCGAGAATATCGATGATGTTCGACGGTTTGCAGCCGGCCCGTGAGGAGGCGAGCGTAAACGAACCGAACGGGGTCTTCAGTGGGATAGAGACGAGCGTCGCGGTATCATCGCTCGGGCTGACCTGCAGAAACTTATTGCCGGGATCGCTGCCGGAGACGTAGAGCACGGCATACAGGACGCCATCGGGCGATTCATGGAATCGGGCGCATCCTGCCTCGCGTTCCGGCGTTCCAGGCACCAGCGTCTTTCTCGACGCGATCTTTCCATCCTTCACAATCGCCAAGTTCAGCGAACTGATGATGGACTTGTCGGGGAAATACTTGTCGCGCATCAGAGCGGACTGCACTTCGCGCTCGGTGTAGAGGATATACGCAGCGCCATCGGGGGCTATCCACAGGTCTTGATTCGAAATGGCGCCTGCCGTCTTATCGACATTCGCGATTTCGATGGGCTGAGCGAAATCCTGCTTCGCGATGTCCGGTGTGTAGGTATAGTGCAAGATGCGGAACACGTAGTCCCATTTCTGCCCGGTTTGTTCGAATTTATAGGTTCGCCATTCCTCGACGGGTTCGACAATATCCCCGATAGCCAAGACGTGCGCACTTCCTTTTTGGAGTGCAACCTGGGGATAGCACGACCGAACGGGAAACGTGATTTGTCCGTTGCGGATGGCCTCGCCTTTCGCGTTCATCAGGCACCAATTCTGGACACTGGTCTTGGCGTCGATGTTCAGCATTAGGAATTCGTTTGTGGTTGAATCCACGCTGAACCCCCGGTAGGAGTGGTCCGTGAAGTAGGGAGTATCGATCCACTTGGGTAACAACGGTTGGCCATTCACGGCGGGGTTCGTCAAAGAATAGGTCAGAACATGGGGATTGCATTCGCCATACTCCGTGCCTGGAGGGGTCACGGAATCGTTGACGTTTAGGAAGATCGTACCGTCGGAGCCCACGCCCAGCGAAGCAGGCTCGCGTTGTCTGAAGCCTTCCGCCTCCGCGATGGTTGGCCAGCCGTCCTTGGTGCGCCGGCGCAGGATCCAACGCGTATTGCAGAGTAGCGGGACGTCCTTCCCCGTTTCCATCTGACTGACAATCACGTCGTCGCCGATGCGGACAATAGGGGTGCAGCCATAGCTCCAGAGGGGGCCCGACCCGTTGTTTGGGCTTACGATGGAGTAGACGTCCTCTTCGCTGAGCACTTGAAGCGCGGGAGATTGCGAGACGCAACAAATCAGGAGGATTCCGGAGAGTAGAGACATGAATTTGGCTCCCTTCAGGTTGCCGGTAGGATAACACGTTTGGAGCGTTCAAGACCGCTCGAAGATGATTTTGAGTGGGAAGAGCGGGTTCTGCGATAATCCGCCGGTTCAAAGCTGGCACGGCATGGCGATAGCCTACATTTCAACTACGTAAGTGGAAAGCTGCATTAAGTGAAGAGAGCGTTAATCACCGGGATAACCGGACAAGATGGATCGTATCTGGCGGAGTTGCTGCTGGAGAAGGGCTACCAGGTGCACGGACTGATCCGTCGCTCGAGTTCCTTCAATACGGGCCGCATAGACCATATTTATCAAGATCCCCACGAGCCGAACCCAAGGCTCAATCTCATCTATGGTGACCTCTCGGATGCGACGGGGCTGTCGTGCATTATCGGCGATGTGAAGCCCGACGAAGTCTACAATTTGGGCGCCCAGAGCCACGTTCGCGTGAGTTTCGATACGCCGATCTACACGTCGGACGTCACGGGCATGGGGACGTTGCGCATCTTGGAGGCGATTCGCCACACGGGAGGCAAGGCGCGATTCTATCAGGCATCGAGCAGCGAGATGTACGGAATGGTGCGTGAGACTCCCCAGAGCGAGACGACCCCGTTTTACCCGCGCAGTCCCTATGCGGCGGCCAAAGTATTTGGCTTTTGGGTTACGGTGAACTACCGGGAAGCCTACGGCATTCACGCAAGCAACGGGATTCTGTTCAACCATGAGTCGCCGCGCAGAGGCGAGACGTTCGTCACGCGGAAGATCACGCGGGCGGCTGCTCGCATCAAGCTGGGTCTGCAGAAGAAAATCTTCTTAGGCAACCTCGACGCGAAGCGCGACTGGGGGTACGCGAAGGATTATGTCGAGGCTATGTGGCTGATGATGCAGCAGGACAATCCCGACGATTACGTGGTGGCGACGGGTGAGACGCACACCGTGCGCGAGTTCCTGGAAGAGACGTTCTCCTACCTGGGGCTCGACTATAAGGAGCACGTCGAAATCGACCCACGCTACTTCCGGCCCTCCGAGGTGGAGCTCCTTATCGGCGATGCGTCGAAAGCCCGGAAGGTGCTGAATTGGACGCCTCGCGTGACCTTCCGGGAATTGGTGCGGTGCATGGTGGACGCGGATATGAAGCGCGCGGAGTTCGACCTGGCCGCGGGAAGTCCCCCGTTTCTCGACAAGTAAGGGGAATTCCCGTGCACGCAGAGGCATTGGTGTAACGAAGATCCAACCATAACACACTGTGTTTCAAGCCCGTGTGTTCGACATAGTCAGTAGAAAGTAGCAAGAAGAGCCATGGCAATAGCCGTTACGAATACAGAAATCCCCGGAGTCTTGTTGGTCGAGTCCCCGGTTTTCCGAGACGAGCGCGGTTTTTTCACGGAGGTGCACTCGGAGCGGGAGTGGAAGAAAGCGGGACTTGATTTTCGGTTCGTGCAAGATAACGTGAGTCTCTCCTCCAAAGGAACCATGCGGGGACTCCACTATCAACTGGAACCGAAAGGGCAAGGCAAACTCGTGCGCGTTCTCTGCGGAGCCATTTTCGACGTGGCCGTCGATCTGCGCCGAGAGTCGCCAACCTTTGGGAAATGGGTTGGCCGTACCCTCAGTGGGGAGAACTGTCTGGCGATGTGGATCCCCGTTGGATTTGCTCACGGCTTCGTCGCCTTGGAAGAAAATACGCTCGTGTACTACAAGTGCACGGAGTTCTGGACGCCCGAGTTGGAGCGCAGCCTGGCCCACGACGATCCCTCGGTCGGGGTCGCATGGCCTATAGCGGCTTCGAGCATTTCACCGAAAGACGCGCAAGCGCCCAGGCTGGATCAAGCGGAGTTCAATTTCGTCTGCGCGGAGTAGCGCGCTGCGCGGGGCGATTACTCGCGAAGCAACACATCGCAGGCCAACCTGAGCTTGGCGAGCAACGAGCGAAACACAGAGTTGCCGCGGGCCAGCGCCCGGAGCCGGACGATCAGGATGCGTTGGAGCCGATAGCGCGTCAGCCGTTTGGAATTCGAGACGGGGCTCCTCTCCCCCACGTTTTCGAAGGGCTTCCACAACGTTTCCAAGGGGTACCCAAGGGTTTCGAGGTCCTCTGGGTCCAACTCGCGAATGATGCGTTCCATCATGCTGCGCTTCTCGGGATCGCTCGACAATTCTTCGACCCACTTTTGGAGCGATGCCGTGGTTGGCCTGGAGTGTTGCTGCACCCCAATGGGATCGCCCAAGCCATTCCGATGCGATTGTCCGGCCTCGCCGTAGTCGATGGTCTTCGCTTCAAAGGGGACGCCGATGTATTCGTACACTTCGCGCATCCG
>JBHEKO010000178.1:0-2764 GCA_041859475.1 Candidatus Hydrogenedentales bacterium | reverse complement strand
CGTGGTCGCGGCAGAGGCGGGCAAGCACGTCGTCATCGAGAAGCCCGTTGCGTTGACCATGGATGAAGTGCGGCGGCAACAGGCTGCCGTCAAGAAGGCGGGGGTGAAGTCCGTTGTGGGCTTCGTGCTTCATTGGAATCCGTTGCTCATGACCATCGACCAGCTCATATCGGACGAGGCGTTCGGGAACGTGTTCATGGTCGAAGTCGACTATATGCACCGGATCTGGTGCAACCCGGAGACGAGCTGGCTCGGCACCCGGAAGCAAGGCGGCACGTCATTCCTGGCGGCGGGTTGTCACGCGGTGGATGCGTTGCGCTGGTTTGCGCGGAGCGAGGCTGTCGAGGTCACGGCGTATGCCGTCAAGACGGAGAACCCCGTGGAGTACGCGGGTACGGCGACGGCGGTCGTGAAGTTCGCCGACGGCAAGATTGGCCGGACGACGAGCTGCTTCGACGCGGAGATGCCGTATGTGTTTCACATTGGCGTCTACGGCACGGAAGGTTCGCTGCGCAACGACCGGCTCTACGCGCCCAAGCGTTTTCCAGGGCAGAACGCGTTTATGCAGATCCCGTGCGTTTTGCCAGACAGCGGCGATGTCGCGCATCATCCGTTTCAAGGAGAAGTCACACACTTTCTCAATTGCATCATCGATAACAAACGTCCCTTGCCCGACCTCGACGACGCGGCAAAGACCATGGCGCTCTGTATCGCAGCGGACAAATCCGTAGAAGAGGAGCGCCCCGTGCGGTTGGACGAAGTGTAGGACGCGCTACGTTCTGTCGAGACGTCCATACGTGACGGCAGCATCGTAGAACGCCTCGCAGGTGCGGAGCCGCACGCGCGGCGGCAGGTTGTTTCCTTCCTGAAAGACAAAGCACCCGCCTTCCAGTACGCCCGATTCGGCGATGCGTCTAGTCTCTTCGACGATGGGCGCCGGGTCGTCCATGAGGAAGAAGGAGATCTTGGGTCCGCCTTGGATGACCGTGTGCGGACCGAGTTCGCGGCGTGCCGCACCGAAGTCCACAGGGAACCCCGTGTCGAAAAGCGAGACCCCGCACTCACTTTGAATGACCGGAAAATGCCGCTGATCGTTCCCGCACAGGTGCATGCCCCGATGGGTGTGCGTCGCGAATTCGTCGTAGAGTTTGCGATGCCACGGCAACACAAATTCGCGATATTGCTCCGGGGAAAGCATCTGAACGGCGTCGTCCGCCAACCAGAAATCGTCGCACGGGATAGCGATGTCGAATTTCCGCCTCCATGCCCTCATGCGTGCGCGCGTCGCTTCGTGCAGATACCCAAGCAAGGCGTGCGCATATTCGGGGTCCAGCAACAAATCGGAGCAGAACTCCGTCGCGCCGCGCACGGCAACGGCCGCCGTGAACACGCCGTCGGTTCCCGCATACGACGGCATCAGCAAAGGCCCGATGGGCCGCCCCATATACGTCCACCCCTCGTTACGCCGCTTGTCCCAATGCTCCGCGAACGAAAGAAACCGCTCGGGCCATTCGCCTGCGAAGGGATCGGGCAATCCCCGGTCGAACAACGCCGTCTTCGTGTCGTTCGTGAGGAAGGGCGTCGTATCCGGCACCTGCCCTTCTCTGAAATGCACCGGGCACCCCAGCCATGCCGCGTCGTAGGTGTTCTCGAAATCTACGTACATCGGCCAGGCTTCCGGCAACCCGTGTTCATGATCGCCTGGAAGAAAATGGCGCACCCACGTGCTCCATTCGAGTATCCCCTGCCCCATGACATCCGGGTCGAGCATGTACTGCTCGTAGGTAATGCCGCGCGTGTTGTATGCCGGGTCCAGCAATAGCATGCGTGGATTGGTGTTTAGCCGCACCGGCACGCGCGCGTGCGTGCGCTTCCAGAAGGAAGACCACAACGCTTTCCCGTGCGCGTTGGATTCACTCCAATCGCGCTGGGGCAGCGGGGGCAAAGCAAAGAGCGGATCGTGCTCGCGCGCCATTGTATTCGTACCTGTACCTATTTCGACGATGTCGCGATTGTCGTATTTTCCAGTCCTGCCGCCCAAGCCGCAGCACTCCGGTAGAGCGCGCGAGTGCCCGCGCTACCGAGGGCATTCGTGTCGTGGCCGAAGATGCAGTGCAGGACGTGGCCCTTGAGTTCGGGGACGGTGAAGGCCATGGGATAGATGAGTTGGTCGACCTTGGATGTGGCCTCGCAGAGCGCGTGGATCGTGGTGTCGCCGGTGAGGCAGGTGTAGAGTTCGTCGGCGGTATCGAAGTCGGCCATGCCTTTCGTAACGGCGTGCTGCGGGTCCACGATGCGCACGTTGAATGGCCCATAGGGATCGTGCCCGCGTTTCTTGGGGTCCCACACACGGCCCGCAATTTGAACATAGCCTTTCCAGTCTTCAAACGCTCCGCATGCGAAATGCACGAACACGAGTCCGTGCCCGGAATCTACGTAGCGTTTCACCCCTTGCCACACGTCTTCGCCGAGGGGCAGGCGCGCGGAGTAGTTCTTGAAATGGACAAACGCGGCGTCGTAGGAATCGATGAGCGGCGAAGCGAAGATCGCGGGGCATTCCGTGATGGAGACTTCGAACCGCGGATCTTCGCGCAGGATCGCGGCGAGTTCGGGGCCGGTTTCCTGCCAGCGATGTCCGGGATAGTCATCACCCGTCACAATCAATACGCGCTTTCGCGCAGTCGTATCGGTCTTCTTGAGCAGCCACACTTCACTCACGACGGCATCCGGACCAGCGTCTTTCGCGATGGCGAACTTGAATGCG
>JBHEKO010000592.1:0-3638 GCA_041859475.1 Candidatus Hydrogenedentales bacterium | reverse complement strand
CGTATCGGTTAGCCGCTTGCCGGAAAGGCCGTTGGCTTCCGCGAGGGCGTTGAAAGCCCATAGGCCGTGGTGCACGGGCACGCTGCCGGTGTAGCCGTCGTGAATGCCCACACCGATGTCGACAGGAAGCCCTTTGGCGTTACCCAGGAACCAACGCGACGAGCGTTCGCGGTACTCGCGGTCGACTTCCGGCGATGCGCCCGGCGCGCCTCCGCACACGTTTTCCAGATCTTTCGCATAGCGATTTCCGAATTGCACGCTCTCGCGATGCCAGGCCGCCAGGTCCGTAATCGCCGACCACGCGGAGACGCCGGCCCAGACCTCGGGGGCGCGCGCGGCCATCACGAGGGCCATGTGCCCGCCGCCGGAGTTGCCCACGGCGTAGATGCGCTTCCGGTCGATGGCTGTCTGGCTGCATGCGAATTCCACGGCGTCGAGCACATCTTGCACGGCCTGCGGAGATGCACAGGCCTCCGGGCGCTGATTGGGTCCGCGATAGTTGGGTTGGATGAACGCCCAGCCCCGGCGCACACACTCCTCGAGCACGGCGAGCGCGGACCCATCCTGGAGGTAGTCGCCGCTCCACGTGTGCAGATGCACCACCAAGGGCCGGGGGCGAGGGCGAGTAGACGGGACATAGAATCGCGCGGGCTGGGCCGCGGCGCCGGTTGTGCTTGGGACCTGGACCACGCGCAGTTTCTCGCGAAGCCGGGCGGCGTCGTTGGGGAGTTGCTCCTCCGCGCGCGCGCACAGCGCATAGCAACAGGCCATCATTATCATCACACCGAGACTTCTGTGCATTTGAGGATTCCTTGACTTGTTGGAGAACGATAGCAGATGCGGACGTGTCGAGCACAAAGAGACCCTCGAATCGGATCGCGACGACCGGCCGGCCGTTGGGTTGGTGTTTGCAATATGAGACCGCGATTTCACTCGGTCCGGTGCATTCGGTATGCTGTCGGCGGAGGAGAATCCGATGACACCTATACGACCTTCGCGCCGCGACGTGTTGAAAGGACTGGGAGCAAGCATCGCTTTGGCGGGTATGGCAAGCGCCGAGAATGCCGTGTCCAACGCGACAGCCGAGAAAGGGAGTGAAGCCACCATGGATATACCGAAGCCGGAGCCGCGCGTGACGCGGTATGAATCGCTTGCGTACGGCATGTTCCTCCATTGGGGGCTGTATTCGCAGTTGGGGCGCGGCGAGTGGATCATGCACATGGAGAAGATCCCGCCGAGCGAGTACAAGAAATTGAAGAACACGTTCACGGCCTCCGAGTTCAACGGTGTGGCCATCGCGCAGACGGCGAAGAAGGCGGGCATGAAATACGCCACGCTGACGACGCGCCATCACGAGGGGTTTAGCCTGTACGACACGCGCGGGCTTTCGGATTACGACGCGGTCCATTCACCCGCGAAACGCGACTTGGTCGCGGACTTCGTGAAGGGCTGCAACGCGATGGATATCAAGCCCTTCTTCTATCATACGACGTTGGATTGGTATCAGGAGAGTTTCGAGAAAGACTTCAATGCGTATCTCGATTATCTTCACCAGTCCGTCGAGATTCTCTGCACGCAGTATGGCCCCATCGGCGGGTTGTGGTTCGACGGGAATTGGAGCAAGCCCGAGGGCACGGACTGGAAAGAAGAGCGCCTCTACGGAATGATTCGCAAGCATCAGCCCGAGGCGATGATCATCAATAACACGGGGCTTCACGCGCGCGGGGCCGTGGGCAACCCGGAGATCGATTGCGTGACGTTCGAGCAGGGCCACCCCACGCCGATGGATCGCAAGGGGATGCCGAAGTATCTGGCCGCGGAGATGTGCCAGACCATGAACATGCATTGGGGCATCGGCGCGAAAGACTTCTGCTATCTATCGCCGAAGGAGATGATCACGAATTTGTGCGCGTGCCGGAAGGTGGGCGCGAACTACCTGCTCAACATAGGGCCGACGGCGGAAGGCGCGTTGCCCGAGTTCGAGACGGCGGCCGTGTTGCGCACGGGAGACTGGCTTCGGATGTATGCCGAAGTTGTCTACGACGGCAAACCCTGTGGCGTCACTTCGGAAGGAAAGGACTTTGCGCTCGAAGCCAACGGCAAGACCTACCTCTTCATCCACGACCTGTCCGTAAGCGGTAACGCGCACGTGACGGCGGACATGCAGGGACCCGGGCCCAGGAAGTTCACGGGAATGACGAAGGCATTCTCCAAAGCGGAATGGATCGACAACGGAGAAGTGCTCACGTTCGAGCACGACGCCGCTTCGGGGCAGTTGACCGTGGAGACGACGGGATTCCCCTACGGCACAAACACGGTTGTACGCGTGGCCCGGCTGACGTAACGGCGCGGCGTAGCCGCAACCTAAAGAGCCTTCACCACGGATAGCGCGGATGACGCGGATGAAGAGTTTGAACCACGAAACACACGAAACAGACAAAAGAAGAGTAGAGACAAGAGAAGAGAGTTGACGAGAGGGTGAGTCGGACCAAGAGCCGGCAGGAAGCCCGCGTTACAACTCACAAAATCAAACGATACGATCCACTAGACACACCTGGAAATTCCGATCTGGCCGTTTCGGTTGTGACATTGTATATAGGGTAGAGCACAACCGACGGCGGAGACTCGGCATTGGGTATTTCCGAGCACATGCTTGTGGAAACGTGGATTCGCTCCGGGGATGGCGAGGCGTTCAAGAGGATCGTCGATACGTACGGCGGCATGGTCTACGCGAGCGCGAAACGCATTCTCGGAAGTGCGGCCGACGCGGAGGACTTGACCCAGGAGTGCTTCGCGGCGCTCGCCGGGTTAAAGCACCCCCCCAAGGCTCCTCTGGGGCCTTGGCTTCATCGGGTCGCGGTGAACCTGTCGCTCAATCGCCTCAAGGCCGATCGCTCTCGAGAAGTACGTGAAGAGCGATTCGCCGCCGCTGTTCCGCACGTGGTCGAACCCACTTGGCCGGAACTTGAGCGGATTCTCGACGAGGCCATCGCGGAGCTCCCGGATCGTCTTCGGGCGCCTATCGTCGCCCACTACCTGCTAGGCAAATCGCACAATGCCATTGCACGGGAGATGGGCCTTTCGCGCCAAGCGGTGACCTACCGCGTGGAGAAGGCAATCGAGAAGCTACGCATCTCCCTGCAACGGAAGAGCGTCACCCTTGCTGGCACGGCATTGACCGCGTTTCTTGGCAGCCAAACAGCGGATGCACTGCCGCCTGCCCTGGCTTTGTCGCTCGGCAAGACGGCTCTGGCATCGGCCTGCGGCGCAACTCAGGCGTCGACGGCTATTGTTCCTCTGGCGGTGAAAGGAGTTCTCGCAGTGACAACAGCAACCAAAGTTGGGATTGGTGTGGGTGCAGCCGTGGCTGTCGCAGGCTTGGTGTGGTTCAGCGGGATGGTGACCACGGTGAAGATAGCGCCAGAACTGAGGGGAGTTGATGCGGGCGCTGCTGCACCCGCGGCGCAAGAATACGCACAGGTCCCATCGACATCCTTAGCGCCTTCAAAGGCAGAGGAGAACGCACCAGCGGCCGAGGCTGCATCCTTCGTGCAGGACCCGCCCATCGCGGGGCTGTGGCAAGTCGTGTCATGCACATGGAACGGAACACCAAGCGGTCAGCCCGAGGAGGTTTTCGA
>JBHEKO010000485.1:0-7038 GCA_041859475.1 Candidatus Hydrogenedentales bacterium | reverse complement strand
AAGGCCAGCAATGCCTCACCTACGGCCTCTCGCTGTGGTTCCCCTACCAAGGCACCGGCGTCATCTACGACAAAGACATCTACTGGTGGCGCAGCAGTATGGTCGCGGAGATGAGCTTTGGCCCTGATGCGGCAGACCTGGACAACGTCCATATGAACGTCGTGAAAAAGGCGGTGGAAGAACACAAACAAATCTCGCCCTGCTTCATGGGCGATTTCTATCCGTTGACGCCGTACACGCAGTCCAACGCCGAATGGATGGCCTGGCAATTCGACCGTCCCGACTTGGGCCAAGGCGTGGTCCAAGTCTTTCGCAGGCCCGACAGCATCTACGAATCCGCGCGCCTCAAGCTGAAGGCGCTCGACCCCGAAGCCCGCTACGCCATCGTGAGCTTCGACAATCCAACACAAGAAACGCTGACTGGCGAGCAACTGATGGAGGAGGGCCTGCCTGTTGTCACGATATCGTGTCCGCAGGCAATCACAATCTCATATCGCAAAGTCGAGTAGCCTGCACACGTTCTCGACTTTGGGTTCTTTCTCCCGTTCCGTGCGAGCCGTGCTAGTCCGTACTACAATCTGTCAACTTCGTGGTCTTCTTCGCAGAAGTTCATTCTCTGTTCTTCTCCGCGTTCCTCTGCGATCCCTGCGCCTCTGCGTTGAGGATTGTTCCTCCCTTGGATTGCGGCCCTGCTGCGCCGTTCCTGTCCGTGCCCGTCCGTGTTCGTCTGTGCCCGTCCGTGTTCGTCCGAGCGTGCTTGTCGTTTTTCCCCCGCCGCTCCGTGTACTGTATCTTCTTCAGGAGCGACGCCACACCATGCACAACGACCGTTCAATCTTAAAATTCACGACCTCCGGAGGGCGCACCCTCTACAAGCTCCCGGTTGAGTCCTTCCCCAACCACGTCACCAATTGCTACCTCGTGCTGGACGATCAACTCACCCTTCTCGATGCCGCCTCGGGGTGGGATGCCTCCAACGAATCGCTTCTCGACGCCTTCGCGCGCGTCCGTGACGAGTTCAACGAAAAGATCGAACTCCGCGACGTCAAGCGCCTCGTCCTCACCCACGGCCACATCGACCATTTCGGCGGCCTCAACTTCGTCGTCGAACAATCGAACGCGCTCATCGGCATTCACGAGTTGGACTTCAGCACAGTCCAGCACTTCAAAGAACGGCTCATCATCGCCACCAAGAACCTGCACATCTTCCTGGAGAGAGCGGGTCTGCCTTCCGAAAAGATCTCCGCGCTCCTCGACATGCACAAATGGTCCAAAGACCTCTTCAACGCGCGCCGTGTCGACTTCACGTTCGCCGAGGGCTGGATGGACGGTTCCGCCTTTCAGATCTATCACGCCCCCGGCCACTGCCCAGGCCAGGTGTGCCTCCGTCTCGACGATGTCCTCTTCACCGCCGACCACGTGCTCTCGCACATCACGCCAAACCAGTCCCCGGAATTCATCACGCGCTACACCGGCCTTGGCCACTACTTCGAATCGCTGAAGAAAGTCCGCGCCATTTCCGGCATACGGCTTGCCCTCGGCGGCCACGAAGACCCCATGGAAGATCTCCACGGGCGCATCGATCAAACACTCGCGTTCCACGACACGCGCCTCGACAAGACCCTCAACCTGTGCAGCGAACCGGTGACCGTGGCGGAAGTCGCCTTTGGGCTGTTTGGCGAGCGCAAGGAGTATCACGCCCTGCTTGCCATGCTGGAGGCGGGCGCGCACATGGAGTACCTGTACGAACGCGGCCAGCTTGCGGTAGTCAACATCGACGAGGCCGAACACGAGTACAACTCGGTGTTGGTCTATCGCCGGCAATAGGGAATGCGACAACCCATCATGCCCGAAGAATCTCGCATACTCGCCGTCCTCGCCAAGCTCGGCGTCAACACCACCCGCATACGGTGGCGTCTCTATCAGTGGGAAAAGCGATGGAAGACATTCACGCCCGGCAATGCCGTGCCGACACGACTCCGCTGGCTGCGCTGGCCTCACAAGACCTGCATGCACTGCGGCGCGCTGGCCGATCGCGAGGAGCGCGCCTGCCCGAAATGCGGCGCGAAGATGCCCTCCATGCCCGTCTACCGCGCAATGCGCCTCCTCGGCATCGTTACCCCCGAAGGCTCGCCGGTGACGATTGGCGCGTTCCTGCTGCTCATGTGGCTCGTCTTCGGATTGGGCGCCGTGATGCAAGGAACAAGCTACCTCTTCTCGCCCACCATGCTGACGATGAACGTGTTCGGTGCATGGAGCGTCGAATGGATCCTGAAAGACAGGGAATTCTGGCGCTACCTCAGCTTCGGTCTCTGCCATATCGGATTCTGGCACATCGGCTTCAACACGGCCGCCTTGCTCCAGGTCGGCCCCATGGTGGAAGCGCAAATCGGCAAGGCGCGCATGCTCGTCCTCATCACCGTGTCGCAATTCACCGCAACCTCCGCGACGTACGTGTGGTATCACCAGATAAAGCACGCCGACCAAATCGTCACAGCGGGCGCTTCGGGCTGGCTGTTCGGACTCATCGGCTTCGGCATCGCCTATCTCTGGGACCAAGTGGGCGCGGCCAAAGCCTACCGCGATGTGCTCGTCCGTTGGGCAATCTATGCGCTCGTGTTCGGCTTCGTGCTCGGCGCCAACAATGCCGCCCATCTCGGCGGACTCCTCGGAGGCTTGGCCCTCGGGATTACTCGCGAGCGCAATGTGCGCGCCGTCCGTATCAGTTCCCAAATCTGGAATGCGTCTGCCGCGATCTCCCTTGCGCTTTGGATCGTGACACTCTGCTTCATGGGGCATTCTATCGTCACGAACTGGACCCCCGGCGGCGCTGTTCCTGAAGTACCGTTCTGAAACAAGAAACGGAGCCTCAATACCATGAGCATGGTTACCAACGACATTTTGGCCGCGCCCCTTACCCTTCCTTGCGGGGCCGTTCTGCCCAATCGACTCGCCAAGGCCGCCATGACCGAACAAATGGCCGCCAGCGACAACGCCCCGAACGACCGCATCGTCCGGCTTTACGAGCGGTGGTCCAACAGCGGCGCGGGACTGCTCGTCACCGGCAACGTCATGGTCGACCGGCGCTACCTCGAGCACTCCCAAAACGTCGTCGTGGAAGATACGCGCGATGAGACCATACTGAGCCGTTGGGCGGAGGCCGGCAAAGCACACGGCGCGCACATCTGGGTCCAAATCAGCCATCCCGGCAGGCAATGCCCCAAGAAGGTGACGCGGTATCCTGTAAGTCCGTCCGCTGTCCGCGTGAAGGGACTCGAATCCATCATCGCCAAACCCCGCGCCCTCAGCGAAGTGGAAATCGAAGACACCATCGAGCGCTACGCCCGCACCGCCGCCATCGTGAAACAGGCCGGATTCACAGGCGTGCAAGTCCACGGCGCGCATGGCTATCTCATCAGCCAATTCCTTTCCCCCATCGCCAACCAACGCACGGACAAGTGGGGCGGCAGTCTCGCAAACCGCATGCGCTTCCTCCTCGCGGTGATTCGCTCCGTTCGCGAAGTGGTCGGCCCCGCATATCCGGTCGGACTCAAACTGAACTCGGCCGATTTCCAACGCGGCGGATTCTCCGAAGAGGAATCCATGCAGGTCGTGCAGGCCATCGAAACCGCAGGCATCGACCTCCTGGAAATCTCCGGCGGCAATTACGAGAATCCCGCCTTCGTATCCATCGCCGAAAGCACGAGACGCCGCGAAGCCTTCTTCCTGGACTACGCGGAAAAGGTCCGCCGCCTTGTAAAACTCCCCCTAATGCTCACCGGCGGTTTCCGCAGCGCCGCCGCCATGCGAGAGGCCCTCGGCTCGGGAGCCATCGACGTCGTAGGTCTGGCGCGGCCCATCGCGCTCGAACCCGACTTTCCCAAGCGCCTGCTCTCCGGCGCGGCGACGGGAGCCGCCCCCGTTACCATCCGCCTCGGCGTCAAATTGCTCGACGACATGATGCAGAGCTTTTGGTTCAACCAGCAGATGCAGCTTATGGCCGATGGCCTCGACCCAAATCCCAAACGAAGCAAGCTCCTTACCTTCGCCGTCGGTGCGCGCGCAAACCTCTTCTGGAACCCCTTCAAACAGGACCGCGCAGCCCCCCATGCCTGAGCAACACACCCTCAATTTGCACGACTTCCAGCGCATTGTGTTCTTCACCGGCGCGGGGCTCTCCGCGGAAAGCGGTATCCCAACGTATCGTGGGCAAGGCGGCATCTGGCATCAGTATCGGTACGAGGAATTCGCCTGCCAGCGCGCGTTCGATGCCGACCCCGAAAAGGTGTGGGACTTTCACGACGTCCGCCGCGCGCGCGTCGCCTCGTGCGAGCCCAATTCAGGGCACGCCGTTATCGCCTCGGTCCAACGCGAAAAGCCGGATACCATCGTCATCACGCAGAACATCGACGGATTGCACCAACGCGCCGGCTGCACGAACGTCATCGAATTGCACGGCAGCCTGTGGCGGCTCCGCTGCTCCACCGAAAGAACCGTCATCCCCAACTTCGAAACGCCGCTCGCCTCCCGGCGCTGCGCCTGTGGCGCGTATTGGCGGCCCGACATTGTCTGGTTTGAAGATTCGCTCGACTCCGCGAACCTCCAAGCAGCCGCGCGCGCGTTGGAAGGTTGCGACATCCTCGTCAGCGTTGGCACATCAGGCGTGGTCTATCCCGCGGCGGCGTTGCCCCAGATTGCCGTAGCGCACGGCGCAGTTACGGTAGAGATCAATCTCGACGACACGCCGGCCAGCCAACAATACGAACATCGGCTTCGCGGCAAGGCATCCGAGATTCTGGAGTCGCTTTGGGATGGCAGGCGAGCTTGAGGCCCTTACTTGCCTGCGGCGCCTTCGTCAAGCACCTTGCGAATCTCCTGCGCCAGACTCGCCGGACGGAACGGCTTCAGCAATACGGAACTCACACCCGCGCCCAATAGCGTGTGCGACACGACCTCTTCCTCGAAGCCGGTGCAGATGATGATCTTCATGTCCGGGCGCATCTTCTTGAGCAATGGGAAAGCCTCTGCGCCTCCCATCACGGGCATGGCCATGTCCAGCAGACACATCTGAATCGCCCCCGCATGCCTGCGTGCAACCTCGACCGCCTCTTGCCCGTTGTTTGCCGAGAGTACGCGATATCCCAACCGGCTCAGCGTCTCGACCATCACATCGAGCAGCATGCGCTCGTCGTCCGCTACCAGAATCGTCTCGCCGCCCTTGGGCAGTTCCGTGAGAGGTCTCGACGGGGCCTCGAATAGGGTCTCCAACGCGGGATAATAGACGCGAACGGCTGTGCCCTCGCCTTCCTTGCTCGTGATGGCAACATGCCCACCGTTGGCGCGCACAATCGTGTACACGGTCGCAAGACCCAACCCGCGTTTGGGCGATTTTGTGGAATACTCCGCTTCGAACGCACGTGCCACCATGTCCGGACTCATCCCACAACCGTTGTCTTCAACCGTCAACATGACGTGGCGTCCCGGTATGAGTTCCGACTGAGCGGGAATGGTGTCTTCCCTCAGTTCCACGTTCCGCGTGCTGATCACAACTCGCCCTTGGTTGCGAATGGCTTCCACCGCGTTCACGGCAAGATTCAACACGACCTGCACCATCTGCGTCTGGTCCGCGGACACACGCCAGAGATCCGGATCAATGTACCGGACTATCCGAACGCGCGGCGCAAGCCGCTGCTCCTCAACCAGCAGGACATGGTAAACAATTGAATTGAGGTTGACGGGTTCCGGCTCTCTCGCTTTTCCCTGAGCAAATGCGATCATCCGCCGCGAAAGAAGCCCTGCCTTCTCCGCGGCCGCATCGATTGAATCAAGCCGCGAATGTCCCGGATGAGCGGTTTCAAGCTGGGTGCGCAAAAGGGCGACATTCCCCAGAATACCCGCCATCAGGTTGTTGATTTCGTGCGTGAAGCCCCCCGCCATCATGGCGATCGCTTCAAGCCTCGACGCACCCCGATCCGCTTCCTGTTCCGTGATTCGGTCGCGGAGGTCCGCCAACGTTTGACGGAGTTCCGCTGGACTCTGCTGCCTTTCGCTCATATGCCTTCCGACCGGTCTCCCTACCCCGAAATACCGCCCTAGGCGCCGTTACGTCGCAACCTCAGCTATCCCATAGCTTCGGAATTGCACGCCGGCCGCTCGCTCGCCTAATGGGAGTATATGTGGAATGCTCTACTGGGGCAAGTACAATATTCGCGACGTCCCCCCCATCCCCTTCGTAACCCCATGGAACGCAATGGGGTCGCTTCCCATTCGTCTCCCTTCCACGTGAGGACCCCGCACGGCAAAACCAGAATCGGCAGACAAATTGACCAATTTCTGTCACTGCTTGTCAATAGAGCACTCTGGGGAACGAAGTTGCAAATTTTGTCACTCCGAGAATTCCCACCTCAAGTGCTTGACGTAGTCGACATGCCTTCCGCAACCCCACCTTCCGCGCGCCCCATCCAAGTCAGTTCCGCTCTTCGGCAACCGGTAGTAAGGGAGGAAGATCGGAATCGGCTCACTTTTGCGCCTATCTGCTCCCTCTCGGGTACGCTCGCGCCACTTGCCCCACGAGGGGATTCCCACGACCTGAACAACCTGCAAGGCCTTGACCTCCATCAACGGACCCCCGGAATTACCGTCGCCCCTCGCCCTGTACAACTCGGCACGGAACATGCTCATCTGTTGACAGCGCGGCAATTGACACATTCGTGATTCCCGCCGCTTCCGTCACCTGCGGGACGCTCCCTCCCACTCGGATCGGCCTCCCTCCTTCAATCCTGATCCCGCGATCCGTATCTCTTTTGGCATCCTATATATTATGCGCACCCCGCAAACCCCGCAACGAAAACTGGCCCAATACTTGCGAATACCCCGATATGCCGTAAGCGAACGGCACGAAAAATTGAGTGGGTTCAAGTGTGACGATGGACTTCGAGGCAGTACGACGCGGAGCCAACGGACTGCGAAGGAATGCTAGAAATGGCAAATTCATCCCAGAAGTCTCTCAAAATGGTGCTCGGAGTGGTGCTCTCCCTT
>JBHEKO010000514.1:0-5911 GCA_041859475.1 Candidatus Hydrogenedentales bacterium | reverse complement strand
GGGCTACGCCGTGCTGCGGCGCAAGTGGAAAACGGGCGACGCTGTGCATGTGGAATTTCCGATGCCGGTCCGCCGCGTGCTCAGCAACGACAAGGTGACGACGAACGCGGGGCGTGTGGCGTTGGAGCGCGGGCCGCTGGTGTATTGCATCGAGGGAGTCGATCACGGCGGTCATGCGTTGAACGTGGCGTTGCCGGATGACGCTGCGTTGAGCGTGGAGAAGCGCGGCGATCTGCTTGGTGGCGTGACCGTGCTGCGCGGCAAGGCGCTTGCGAAGGAGCGCCCGGCGGATGGGAACGCAGAGACGACGAAGGAAATCGAGCTGACGGCGGTGCCGTATTACGCGTGGGCGCATCGCGGCGAGGGCGAGATGGAAGTGTGGCTGCCGCGCGACGTGGCGCTCGCAACGGTTCCTGCGTTGCCGACGATTGCGGGGACGAGCAAGGCGAGTGCGTCGCATGTGAATGGCGCGGATTCGTTGCGCGCGTTGAACGATCAGGTCGAGCCGAAGAATTCCAATGACCAGGGGATTCCGCGATTCACGTGGTGGGACCATCGCGGCAAAAGGGAATGGGTGCAGTACGAGTTCAAGGAAGCGAAGAAGGTGTCGCGGGTGGACGTCTACTGGTTCGACGACACGGGCGCGGGTCAATGCCGCGTGCCGAAGTCGTGGCGTGTACTGTTCCGCGTGGGCGAGGAATGGAAGCCGGTTGAGAAGGCGTCGGAATATGGCGTCGCGCGGGACGCGTACAACGCGGTGACGTTTGCGCCGGTGGAGACGAATGGGCTGCGGGTAGAGGTGGAACTGCAACCCGAGTTTTCGGGGGGTGTGTTGGAGTGGCGCGTGGGGGAGTGAGGAGGAATAGGACGGATCCACCGGATCGGACCGCTCTGTCCGATTGAAGGCAGTGAGCGTTGGGGTATTTGGCAATTCCTTGGGAATTCGCTAGGCTATTAGCTTTCGTGTGAGAACTTCCCACCTGAGCAGGGGGCGGGGTCCGTCCCGTGTGAATCCTTTCGATTCGATGAAATGAGGTTTTTGTGTCGCAGCGCACGCAGTTGACGCTTTTCTTCGCGGCGGTGGCTTCCATGTCGATGGCGGTCGGCGTCCACGATTCCATTTTCAACAATTTCCTTTCGGACACGTTCGCGCTTTCCGCGGAGCATCGAGGGTGGTTGGAGTTTCCGCGCGAGTTGCCGGGGTTCCTGACTGTGGTGTCGGCGGCGGCGCTCTTCTTCTTGCCGGTAACGCGGGTGGCGATGGTCGCTTCGTTTACGTTCGTTGCGGGGATGATCGGCATCGCCTTCTTCGGTGGTTCGTTTCCGTGGATGGTGGTCTTGATGATGGTCGGGAGCACGGGCCTGCATTTGTTGCAGCCGTCGGCGGGAACCATCGCGCTTGGACTCAGCGACGACTCGAATCGGGGGCGGCGCATGGGGCAGACGGGCGCTTTCGGCATGGCGGGCACGGTGGCGGGGACAGGCCTGGTGTGGCTGTTATTCGACAAGGCTTCGCCGCACTATGCGCGCGGGTTTCTTGTTGTCGCGGGATTGGGTGCGGTGGCGGCAGTCGTGTACAGCGTGATGCATGTGCCGCATCTCCACGGACCGCGACGGCGGTTTCTGGTACGCCGGCGGTTCAGTCTCTATTACTTCTTGGAGATTCTTGCGGGGGCGCGCAAACAGATTTTCCTGACGTTCGGTCCGTGGGTGTTGATCAAGGTCTATGGGGCGGAGGCGACGTCGATAGCGGGGTTGCTGCTCACGGCGGCCGTGATTGGGATCGTGTTTCGTCCGGTGATGGGCCGGGCGATGGACCGGTTCGGCGAACGGACGGTGATGATCTTCGACGGTGTGGTGTTGGCGTTTGTTTGCATTGGGTATGGCTATGCCGATGCGTGGCTGGGGTCGCCCGAACGCGCGATGACGCTTGCCGGAGCGTGCTTCGTGGCGGATAACCTGCTGTTCATGTTGGGCGATGCGCGCGCGGTGTATTTGTCGCGCATGGCGGGGACGCACGAGGAATTGAATTCGACGCTGGCGCTGGGGGTGTCGGTGAATCACATTGCGTCGATGACGATCCCCGCGGTGGCGGGGGTGTTGTGGGTGCAGTTTGGGTATGAGCGAGTGTTCGCGGCGGCGGCGGTGTTGGCGTTGGTGACGGCGGGTGTGGCGTTGAAGGTTCCGGGGAAGGGCAAGGTGTTGCGTCCGGCGGTCGGAGGGGCAGGGACCTAAGGGACCGAAAGGACCTATGGGACCTGTGGGACCTATGCGACTTATGAGAAGAATGGGGACTGCGAAGACTCTTTGACTTCTTGGTCGATTGGTGCGATCAGGTTGGTTTTGATAAGACGGCGAGCAGCAGTGAACCGGCGCGAACCGGTAGTTTCACTTCCACGCGATGCAGGGTTCGCGCCAGGCCCTGGCTAATCGGCGCGACCCAGGGGGCCAGGAAACAAAACGTCGTCAGCGTCTCCACCGTGAAGCCTGCGCGTTCGCAGACGGTGTGAAGCTTATTGGGGTTGTAGTGGCAGACGTGTTGGTCTTCGGCCATGGGGGCGGCGGCTCCGTGACGGTCGAGTCCCCATTCGATGATGGGCCATAGGCTGCGGTAGTTGGGCGTGGTGAGGAGGGCCTTGCCGCCGGGTTTGAGCAGGTCGTGGAACACGCGGAGCATGGCGACGCCTTGTTCGAGGAAGACATGTTCAATGACTTCGAGGCAGTAGATCTTGTCCGGAGTTCGCGGCAGGCGAATGTGCTCGTCGACGTAGCCCTTCAGAAACGCTACCTTTTCGCGTCCGAACTGGCCGCGCGCGAATTCAATGGCGGCGTCGTTGCCGTCGACGCCGCAGACGTTTGCTCCGAAGCCGCCGAGGTAGTTGGAGATGACGCCCGAGCCGCATCCGACGTCGACGACGAAGTCGCTTGGGGCGGGCGGCAGAAATTCGCCGATGACGAGCTGCTTGGAGAGGTGCCAGAAACGTTGCACGGCGTTGCCCGAGGTCAGCGCGCGGTATTGGTATGCGCCATCGATCTCGATGCGGTCGCCCATGCGCCGTTGTTCGGAATCCACGTCGAGGCCTCCTGTCGTTGCGGGAAGGGACGTTCTTCGCCTGGAGCGTATGATAGTGGGAGGCCGTGAGCAATGCCATGCGTTGCATTCGCGGAGGGGCATGGCATAGGCTTCGGTCGTACCGAAATCACAATTGGTTCGCGCGGAAGGAAGTCATGGCCCGAGAGTCCATCTCCATCGTCATCCCCTGCTACAACGAAGGCGGCCACATCGAGGCGTCGTTGGAGGAGATTCGCCGTCACGCGATGGAGTGCGACGGTGTGTCGGTGGAGTTCATCCTCGTGGACGACGGGTCGACGGACGGCACGTGGGACGCGTTGAACCGGTTCATGGGGGAGCACGAGGGGTGCCGGTGTCTGCGGTTGAGCCGCAATTTCGGGAAGGAAGCGGCGATCTGCGCGGGGATCGAACACGCCAAGGGCAACGGCGTGGTCGTGATGGATGGCGACTTGCAGCATCCCCCTGAGTTGATTCCGGAGATGGTGCGGCTGTGGGCGAAGGAAGGGGTTGACGTTGTCGATGCGGTGAAGGGCGATCGCGGCGAGGAGCCTGCGTGGTATCGCTTGCACGCGCGGTTGTTCAACCTGTTGATGTGCAAGCTGTCGGGGTTGAATCTCGCGGACGCGAGCGACTTCAAACTCTTGGATCGGCGCGTGGTAACGGCGTTCTTGGATCTGCCCGAACGGCAGACGTTTTATCGCGGGCTCGTGGCGTGGCTGGGATTCCGGCACGCGCGCGTGACGATGCATGTGAAGCCGCGCAAGGGCGGGCATTCGACGTGGTCGCTGCTGCGGCTGTACCGCTTGGCGGTGACGGGGCTAACGTCGTTTTCGACGGCGGCGATGCAGATTGTGTCGCTGATGGGAGCCGTTTCGCTGGTGGCGGCGGTGCTGTTGACGATCAAGTCGCTGTGGACGTGGTATCGAGGCGAGGCGGTCCCCGGGTTCGCGACGGTGATCATCCTGCAGTTGTGGATTGGGAGCTTCACGATGATCGCGTTGGGCATCATCGGCGAATATCTCAGCACGGTCTACCACGAAACGAAGTTTCGTCCGCGTTACATCGTTTCGGAGACCACGGAGCGCGGGGCGCAGCCGTGACCGCGCCGCACGAGGACAAGAACCTCGCGTTCTTCAAGGAATTCTGGGCGCGTGGCGTGGATGTTTACGAGAACCATCCGACGAGCCGGCACCGTCGGCGGTTTGTGCTCCAATCGCTGTTGCGCGTGAAACCGTCGCCGGCGTTCTTTCTGTTCGACTACGGCTGCGGATCGGGCGCGGTGTTGCGGGATGCGAAGGCGCTGTTACAACTTGACGATGCGCAGTTGGGCGGGTGCGACCTGAGTCCGGCTGCCATTGAAATCGTTCGGGGAAAGTTTCAATCGCCGCATTTTCTGCTGGGGTCGTATCCCGAACTTGCGCGGCCCATCGACGTTGCCGTATGCACGGAGGTGATCGAGCACACGCCGGAGTATCGGAAGATTCTCGAGTGGGTGCATGCGCATCTCAGGCCGGGCGGAATGCTGGTGTTGACGACGCCGGGCGTGCCGATGGATGCGCCGGATGCGCTGTATGGCCACACGCAGCATTTCGTGCTGGCGGACCTGTGCCAGGTGCTGGAGGATATCGGGTTTCGCATCGAGTATGCGGCGCGGTGGGGATGGCCGTTTTTCACGTTGCAGAAATACATCACGGCGAAATGCTACAAGCAGGTCGAGAAGTACGTCATCCAGGGGGCGTTGTCGCCGCTCAAGCGCGCGTTGTTCGCGTTGACGTATGCGGTGTATCTCGTTCACGACTACATTCCGCGCGGGCCGCAGATCTTCGTGCGCGCGGTGAAGCGGGACTAAGGAAGCACGGGCATTCGCGGCTTGCAGACCGCCAGCCCACCATTCATCCAGGTAGTACCTGCCTTCTGCCCTTTGCCACTCTTGACTCCTGACTCCTGACTCCTGACTCCTGACTTCTGACTTCTGACTTCTCATATTCAGAACGTCCCCAATCTCCTAGCCTTTTCTCTGACCGCGTGTTATCCTCGGTGACGCCATGGGAGAAGCACACCCAACTCCGTCTACACGCGATAGACTCTTGCCATTTTTCGGTCCCGCGGGACTGCTGGTGTACACATTCATCCTGTTTGGGGGCGCGCTCTCTTCGAGTTCCGATCTCGTAGCAGCGGGGTGGGATGTGCGCTATTTCGCCACGAGCCGCGCCTTTGGGTTCGGCGAATTGCGCGAAGGGAACCTGGCGCTTTGGAATCCCTACCTCTTTTCCGGCGCGCCGTTTCTGGCCAACTTCACGTCGGCGTTGCTGTATCCGCCGAACGCAGTCTATCTTGTGCTACCGCTCGCGAAGGCATTGAACGCGGAGATTGCGCTGCACACGTGGCTGCTCGGCGTGTTCCTATATGCGTGGGCGCGCAACCGGGGCATGCACCCGGTTGCGGCGTTCTTCGCGGGCGTGTTGATGATGTCGTCGGGCGCGAATTTCCCGCACATTCGCGCGGGGCATCTGTCGATGATTGCCTCGTGGGCGTGGACGCCGCTCATCTTTCTTGCGGCGGAGAAGGTCTGCGGGGAACGGGGGGGGAGCCAATCGGGAGATTGTGGGGGACGGGAGGGGAGCCAATCAGGAGATTGGCGGTCCCGGCACCGTCCCCGGTCACGGGCCTGGACTTGCGGGGAGGAGAGGTTTGGCTGGACGCTCGTGGGGGTGTTTGGCGTCACAATGCAAATCCTGGCGGGGCATCCGCAGTGCGTGTATTTCACTGCGCTGATGCTGGGCGTTTTCTGTGTACTGCGATTGCCCGCCGCGCCGCGCAAACTTGCGGCGATGGCTG